>JBHPHI010000005.1:0-41628 GCA_042569595.1 Patescibacteria group bacterium | reverse complement strand
CAGATCGAGCTGCTCAATTAAGTTTGGTATGTCATGCCCAAAAAATATATTAGCCCTTTCTGTTTCTTCTGAAATTTGAGCAACTATTCTTCCTTCAGGATTCACTTGCCAATTTGGGCAAACTATGGAGACTAAATCCACGAAACCGCTTGACCTTTCAATCGTTTCTGGAATTTTTCTAGAATTGTGAATGGGTATTGAAGGGTTTTGGAATTGTTGCACAGCAAATAAGCCAGCCTCTCCTCTGTTTTGTAAAAATATTTCTTTGTTCATTTTTCTCCACAAAAAAACCCTTGCGGGTTTACTAATCTAATAAACCTACAAGGGCTCTCTTTTGAGGGCGGTACCACCTTGTTTTGAATACCAAAGTTCCATAATAAAACCCCGTCACGCGGGGTCATGAAACAAACTTAAGGTAATCCTTAATTTTTCAAGCACTCTGTTTCTTTTGTGACATGCTTTAGCGCTATATACGGGCGCACCCGTCTTGAATTTTGTTCAAGCTGCTTATGAGGGTAATTCAATTTATTTGATCTGGTTAGCTTTCACCAACTGCTAACTCTCTAATTGCCGTCGAATAAACCTACTTCACTCAATCTTTGCGTTTATTTACTTGTCAAAGTTTAGGAATTTTACCAAATTGGCAGGAGTTGTCAATTTTCTTCAAGAATGATGGTGACTGGACCGTCATTTATGATTTCAACTTGCATCATGGTTCCAAACTCCCCAGTTTCTATTTTCAGGCCTGATTTTTTCACTTGATCTACAAAATAGTTGAATAAATTTTTTGCATCTTTAGGACACATGGCTTTTGTAAATCCTGGCCTTCTTCCTTTTGTGTCTGCATATAAAGTAAATTGGGATATAAGCAGAATTTCTCCACCAACATCTTCTAAAGATTTGTTCATTCTTTCTTGTTGATCAGACATTATTCTGAGATTGATGAGTTTTTGAGCTAGTTTGTCTACAGTGTTTTCTGTGTCACCTCCTTTTAGGCCAACCATTACAACGAAACCTCTATTGATAGAGCCTATGGTTTTATTTTTTACGCTTACACTTCCTCTAGACACACGTTGCACTACTAGCTTCATGATTTGAATTATCGTGTATTAGGAATTTTTTATCAAATAGTTTTGTTTGATAGAGGGGGGTTGTTTGGTAGAATGAGCCTATGTCATGGAAAAGAACCTGGAAACGCCGAGTAAAAAAACTAAAAGCTAAGGGAAAAAGAATAAGTAAGTTGGATAAGGCTAGGCTTTATAGAACTTTGGCGTTGTTTGCTTTGGGTGGTGTAGTTGCGTTTGGGTTGCTTCTGGCTATTTTATTTGCGTGGTTTGCAAGAGACCTTCCTTCTCCGGATAAAATAATTCGAAGAGAGGGTTTTGCTACTAAAATAATGGATCGAGAAGAAGAGCTTTTATATGAGGTTTTTGCAGAGCAACAAAGAACGCCAGTTGAAGTGGATGAGATTCCTGAGAAATTGAAACAGGCCACTGTTGCAATAGAAGATAAAGATTTTTACACACACGAGGGTTTTGATGTTTTTGGCATGCTTCGAGGGTTTAGTCGTTTGTTTACAAGGGGAAGAGCTCAGGGAGGATCTACATTAACTCAACAACTAGTAAAGAACGTTTTGTTGTCTTCTGAAAGGAAATTGTCCAGGAAATTTAAAGAGTTTATTTTGTCAGTACAAATTGAAAGAAGATATAGCAAAGATCAGATACTTCAAATGTATTTGAATGAAGCTCCTTATGGCGGTACTGCGTGGGGAGTAAGTACGGCTGCAGATCTATATTTTGGAAAATCAGTAAACGAATTGAGTTTGTTGGAAAGTGCTGTTTTGGCGGGAATGCCACAAAGGCCGTCGGCTTACTCACCCTATGGATCTACTCCTGATGCGTATGTTTCTAGAACAAAGAATGTTTTGAGAAGAATGAAGGAAGATGGGTATATAAGTAAGGATGAGGAGAAGCAAGCTCTTGAAGAATTGAGCACTATTGAATTTAAAGACCAGGAAGTTGGGATAAAAGCTCCGCACTTTGTGTTGTATGTAAAGCAAATTTTAGAAGACATGTATGGAGAAAAACTAGTAGAGCAAGGAGGTCTTAAGGTAATAACAACGCTTGACTTTGAGCTTCATGAAAAAGCCCAGGAAATAATTTCAGAGGAAATAGCTGATGTTGAGGATTTGCATATAACAAATGGCGCAGCAACAGTACTGGATCCGAATACTGGCGAAATATTATCTATGGTAGGAAGTAAGGATTATTTTGCTGATGATTATGATGGTCAAGTAAACGTAAACTTGTCTCTGAGGCAGCCTGGGTCCTCTATTAAGCCTATTACTTACGCTACAGCATTTAAGAAGGGATATACCCCCGCTCATATGCTAATGGATACCCTGACTGAGTTCCCTGGTGGAGACGGTAAAGTTTATAAACCTCAAAATTATACTGGAGAATATCACGGTCCCACCCAACTTCGTTTTGCTTTAGGAAATTCTTTAAACGTTCCGGCTGTAAAACTACTGGCTTTGGTGGGTGTGAAGGATATGTTGCAGATTGCATATGACATGGGTTTTACCACGCTTGAGCCGTCTACTGAGAATATGAGGAGATTTGGTTTGTCGGTAACTTTAGGCGGAGGTGAAGTAAGACTGATAGATATGGTTTCTGCCTATAGCGCATTTGCAAATGGGGGCTTGCGAGTGGAGCCGATTAGCATATTGAAGGTTGAAGATAAGGACGGAAAAGTATTGTTTGAGCATAAAAAAGTAAAAAACAGAAGAGTTTTAAATGAGGGCGTGGCGTTTTTAATGAATCATATTTTAAGCGATGATCTTGCAAGACACCTTACTTTTGGTGCAAACTCCTACTTAAGTCTTGGAGACAATGTTGCAGTAAAAACGGGAACTACAAATGACAAAAGAGATAACTGGACAGTTGGATGGAGTAATTCGGTAATGGTGGGAGTTTGGGTAGGAAATAATGACAATTCTGCAATGACCAGAGTTGCTTCCGGAGTAACAGGAGCCTCTCCTATATGGAGGAGAATTATCGTTGAGGCTTTGAGAACAAGACCAGCAGAAGCGTGGGATATACCCAAAAATGTTGAGGCAGTTTTAGTTGATAGCGTTTCTGGATATCCAGAGCATCATGCTTTTCCAGCAAGGAGCGAATATATTATGAAAGGAACGCTTCCTCCTTTGCCCGATCCAATTCATGCAATGGTGAAAGTTTGTAAGTCATCTGGAAAATTGGCAACGAATATAGATATTGCAAAGGGCGAGTATGACGAGAAGGAGTATGTAGTGCTGCAAGAAGATGATCCGCTGCATAGTGATAGGAATGCTTGGCAAGAAGCGATAAATGAGTGGCTGGTTTCGTATCCCGATCCAAAATATCATCCTCCTACAGAGAAATGCGACAGTGCAAATGAAGTGGTGGTGAAAGTAAATAATCCAAAGGGAGACACGAATTTTGAAGGAAATGATGTTCCTATTGAAATAGATGTAGTTACCTCTGGATCGGTTGATAAGGTAGATGTGTTGGTGGATGGGTCTATACACACAAGTTTTACGGGAGATAGAATCAGAGAAACCCTAACTTTGTCTGATGGTAATTATGTGTTGAAAGTTCGAGCAAGGAGAAGTGATGGAAAAACTGGCGAGTCTGGCGATATAAGAATTGGTGTGGGAGGAATACCTTGGGAAGGTGAGCCAGAACCTACTCCAGACCCAACGCCTACTCCAACCCCAGACCCAACACCTACCCCGACGCCTGATCCAACGCCGACCCCTACTCCGTAGACGTCTTGTTAAAGGGTTCCAACCAAGCTTGCTTTGAAAGATTTTAAAAGATTGTTTACTATTTTTTTTCTAATTGGTGCGATTTCTTTATCTGTGAGAGGTCTTTCTGAGTGTCTATAGGTAATGGTTAGAGTGTAGTTGTTGTTGTATGTGTCTTTGTGAACAACTTGCTCAACGAGCTTACTGGTTAGGTATACTTCCTCAATTAGTTGTCCAAGATAGGTGTTTTCTTTTAGTGTAAATGTGAGGTCTTCAACTACTGGCGGGGTTGTAATAACAGGAATGTATTTTGGATGAGTTCTGGAGTTGTTTTGAAGATCTTTCATTGTTAGCTTGGCAATATATAAGTTTGTATTTTTTACCTGACCTATTACGCCAAGCTTGCTTTTACCGTGGTGGATTGTCCCTGAGGCATTTGTGTTTAGCGGTTCGTTTTTTATGCCTTCTGGTCTGATTTTGACGTTTGTTATGTAAAGCTTATCTAAAAGATTGTCTAGAACCCCCTTTAGGTGTTTATAGCTTTTGTTCGATGCAATTACTAATTGAAGCTCTTCAGTTGGAAGCTCTGATGGTTTTGATGGGTGGTAGACGTTTTGCATTTCAAATATGGTCAGATCTGATTGCTGGTTGTCTTTAATAACTTGAGCGAGAGAAGGAATTAGTGATCTTCTCATATAGATCATGTCGTCAGTGAGGGGGTTTTTGATTTTGAGATGATCTTCAATTTTGTAGCTAGATTCTAAAGCTTTTTCTTCTGAAACCATGGAGTATGTGTATATTTCTTTTACTCCCCACCCTGCTAGCCAATTTTTTATTTTTCTTTCGAAAGCAAAGTCTTCTTCTGGTGGATTATCGGGTATGGGAGTGTCCATGACGACACTTGGTAGATTGTGGTAGCCGTAAATTCTGGCAATTTCTTCGATAACATCTTGATATATAGTCATATCTCTTGACCTGCTGGTGGGTGGAACTACTATATATTTTTCTTGATCATGAGTGACTTTGCAGCCTAAGTTTTCTAAGATTCTTACAACTCTTTTAGGTTTGATTTCTAGACCCATATACACATCTAGGTGTTTTTGACTAAGTGAGATTTTGTTTTCTTTTGGTTTCTTGGGATAAATATCCTTTATTTTACTGCCGATTTTTGCATTTGCAACTTTTTGATAAAGCTCTATTCCTCGAATAAGTGTTGGTAAAGCTAATTCAGGGTCAACATTTTTTTCATTTAGTATTGCAGCCTGTGATCTGATGGCGTGACTCATTGAAGCCATGCGTATTTTTACTGCGTCAATACTTTCAATCCACAAAAGAACGTTTTTAGTATCTTTGGTTACGACTGTGTTTTTTGTTCCCATTATTCCAGGAAGGTCTATTATGCTTTCTTTTCCGTCTCCAAAGACTACTTCTCCACCCTTCATTACGTGGGTTTTTTCGTCTAAGGTTGTTAGTTTTTCACCTTTTCTTGCTTCTCTAATGACGATTGTTTTTTGTTTTAGCCTGTCATAGTCAAATGCATGTATTGGGTGGCCGACTTCCCACATAGCGTAGTTGGTGATGTCTATTGCATTATTTAAAGGTCTTTGACCAACTTGCTCTAGTCTTTTTTTAATCCAATCTGGAGAATCTTTGATTTGAACATCTTTTAATAAAACACAAATAGACCTATGACATAGTGAGCTGTCATTTTTTATTTTCAAATTTAACTCAGAAGTGCTGGATATTTCTACCCGGCTTAATTTTTTTAGTTTTGCATCTATACCAAATTCAGGAAGGATAGTGGCGGCTTCTCTTGTAATCCCCCTTACACTCATCATGTCGACCCTGTTGGTGGTTACTTCGATGTCATAAACAGGCTCGCCCTTTACTGTTTCGATTCTTTCTACTGATGGGCCACATAATGATAAGTATTCTTGAATTTGTTTTGGAGTAGCTTTAGTGTCAAGATGCTCCAGGAGCCAGTTGTGTGGAATTAAAATATTCATTTTAAAATTGCCTTAAAAATTCTAAGTTGTTGCTGTAAAGAGGTCTTATATCATCGAGCTCTAATCCTGGTTTTAAGGTATAGACTCGCTCAACTCCCCAACCGAAAGCAAATCCTGTGTATTTATCCGGATCAATGCCGCCGGCCCTGAGTACATTTGGGTGAACCATTCCAGCTCCTCCAACTTCATGCCAGCCAGACTTGCAGAAACGGCATCCTTTTCCACCACAATGAGTGCAACTGAAATCTACCTCGAAGCTAGGTTCTGTAAATTTGAACATAAATGGTCTTATTCGAGATTTTGCTTTTGGTCCGTAGAACTTTTTAGCAAAGTAATCTAAAGTTCCTTTTAGGTGTTGAATATTAATTCCTTCGTCCACAACTAATCCTTCAAATTGATGAAACATGGCTGTGTGGGTAACATCTTGTTGTCTTCTATAACATTTTCCTAAATTTAACATCCTAACTGGAGGTTTTCCGACTCTTTCCATTTCTCTAACTTGCCCATTTGATGTGTGTGTAGTCAAAACTACTTCGCCATTTTGTTTATTTTTGGGTGTATCTATGAAAAATGTTTCCCACTCGTCTCTTGCTGGATGATCGGGTGGCATGTTGAGATTTTCAAAGACGTATTTATCAAAGTCGACTTCGGGGTACCTTACTCTGGTAAATCCGATGCCTTCAAATATTTGAGTGATCTCTTCTATTGCTTGTGAGATAGGGTGCAAGTGGCCAGTAGGAGGGCGTTCCCCTGGCTGAGTTACGTCTACCCAGGATTGATCAGATGTTAAAGATTCGACTTGTTGAGAATTTAAAGCTTGTGTAATGATTTTTTTGGCTTCATTTAGTACTTTTCCTAGTTCAATTCTTTCTTCTTTTGAGGACTTTTTTAGTTCTGAGAAAAGTTGATTAATTTTACCTTTTTTTCCAACGTAGTTAATTCTTAACTGCTCTAATTCGTCCTTAGAGCTGGCTTGCGAAATTAGAGCTATCGCTTCATTTTTCAGATTGTTTATTAAGTCGTTTCTCATCATATTATTCTATCAAAGATTAGGTTTTTAATTGGACAATAAAAAAACTCCCTTTTGGGGAGTTTTGCTGCACAAACATCTCCCCTACTTTAGAGTTTAAAGAAAAAGAAGGTTTTGGTGTTTGTCATATTATTTATGTTATTTGTTTTTTTGAGCAACGTCAACAACGGCTTTGAAAGCGTTTGAATCAGTCACTGCAAGCTCTGCAAGCATTTTTCTGTCGATTTCAATGTTTGATTTTTTGAGAAGATTAATGAATCTAGAATATTTTAGGTCCTTTATGTAGGTAGATAGGGCTGCATTTATTCTCATAATCCAAAGTTTTCTCATATCTCGTTTTCTAAGTTTTCTGCCGATAAAAGCGTATTGACCTGCATGCAAGTCAGCTTCTTTACTGACCTTGTATAAAGTGCCTTTGCTCATTCGCATCCCTTTGGTGCGAGCTAGTACTTTTTTGTGTCTTTTTTTTCTGGTTGGTCCAGTTTTTACTCTTGCCATTTAAATTCCTAACATTCTTTTAATTTTTTTAGCCATCGTTCCAGTTACTTCAACGTAACCTCTGTATCGTCTTATTTGTTTTTTACTTTTCTTTCTCCTAAGATGCCTCATGTTTTGGACGCGTCTTAAGATTTTGCCACTTTTTGTGACTTTAAAACGTTTGGTTACAATTTTTCTGGTTTTTAATTTATTTTTCTTCATTTTTATTTACCTTCCCTGTTGGTTGTAGTTGAGTAAAGTAAAGCTTTCCCTGCAAACGAGGAGCAAACTCCACCTTTGCAATGTCTTCTAGTTCAGCAACAGCTTTTTCGAGTAAGTTTTTTCCAAATTCTTTTCTTGTAATTTGGCGACCAACGAATTTTACAGTAAGTCTTACTTTATCTCTGCCCTCAAGAAACTTTCGGGCTTTTTTAATGCGCTGGTTATAATCTCCCTCTGCAATAAAGGGTGTAAAGCGAACCTCTTTTATGTCGACGGTTTTAGCTTTTTTTCTGCCTGCGGCTTCCTTTTGCTGTTGTTGATATTTGAATTTTGCAAACTCAACAATTTTTGCCACTGGAGGCTTGGCTTTTTCTGCTACTACTACTAAATCAAGACCAGCTTCCCGGGCTCTATTTAGAGCCTCCTGTTTTTTTAAGACACCGACTTGGCCGCCATCCTGATCAACTACTCGAAGCTCTTCAGCTTTGATGTATTGATTTAGTTGATAAAATTTCTTTTTACCTATTTTTCCTCCAATAGTCTTGATCTTATCGAAAGCCAAGGGCTTTCTCAAGTTCTAGACAAAGTATCTTATCATACATGCAATAAATCTGGAAGAACGCCCTGATTTGTTGGATCGAGGCGTTTCCAGAATATTTTTTTATATATTTTTATCTAAAGATTTTGACTCAATCTCCTCTACGATGTGACTGACAAATTTTTGCTGCCCTTGATTTCCAAGGTCTTTTTGACCTCTTTTTCTGACGCTTACGGAGTTTGATTCCTTTTCTTTATCGCCAACAATAAGCATGTATGGAATTTTTTGCTTTTCAGCTATTCTAATTTTCTTCTGCATGCTTTGTGCTTCTTTGTTGACTTCGGACCTAACGCCGCTTTGCTTTAGTGATTTATGAATGCTATCTGCGTATCCTTGATGAGATTCGGCTATTGGTATCACTACAGCCTGAATTGGGGCTAACCAAGTTGGAAATGCTCCTGCGAAGTGTTCAATAAGAAACGCAACGGTTCTTTCAATTGCCCCCAGAGATGCTCGGTGAATAACAACAGGCTCTTCTTCAGTGCCGTCTTCGTTGGTAAATTTCATATCAAACCTTTTCGGCATGACGAAATCGTATTGGTTGGTGAAGGCTGTATCTTCTTTTCCGTTGACGTTTTTCATTTGCACATCAACTTTTGGACCATAGAATGCAGCTTCATCTTCGGCCTCTACAAATATTGATTTGCGTTCTAATAACACACTTCTTAATACTTCTTCAGCAAAGTCCCAAGACTCGTCATCTTTGAAGTATTTTTTGTCATCTTGCCTGTTTCCAAGTGACAATCTGTAGTGGTAGTGTTCTCCCATTTTGAGCCCAAAGATGTCACTGATGTATTCAATAAGGTCAAATACTCTATTTATTTCGTCTTTGGCCTGAGACTTTCTACAGACAATGTGCGCATCGGTTAGACTGAATGCTCTCACCCTAAGAAGGCCCATAAGCTCTCCAGATTTTTCGTATCGATACAATCGACTCACTTCGGCTATTCTCATAGGGAGGTCTTTGTAGCTTCTGGGTCTGCTATTGAAAAGTTCAAAATGATGAGGACATGTCATAGGTCGAAGCATGAACTTGTCGTCTTCTATGTCGATTGGGGCATACATAGACTCTTTATAGTAAGGGTAATGCCCTGATTTTTCATAAAGCTTTAAATTTGCAATATCAGGTGTGTAAACGTGCTCATAACCCCTGCTTGTTTCCTCATCGATAATAAACCTTTCAAGCTCTCTTCTAATAACTGATCCTTTTGGAGTCCACAAAGGAAGGCCTTTTCCTACTGCTTCAGTGAAGGCGAATAAATCTAACTCAACTCCCAGTTTTTTGTGGTCTCTTTTTTTTGCCTCCTCTAGCATTTTTAAGTGTTGATCTAGTTCTTCTTCATTAAAAAATGCAGTCCCATAAATTCTGGTAAGCATTTTATTTTTTTCATCACCTCTCCAATAAGCTCCAGCAACTGATAGAAGCTTGAAGTGTTTTAATTCTTCTTTTGGATTGTCTACGTGACCACCTCTGCATAGATCGATAAAATTGCCTGATTTGTATAGTGAAATAGCTTCTTTATTGTTTTGAAGCTCATCTATCAACTCATGCTTGTATTGATTGTGAGTAAATTGTTTTTTTGCTTCGGAATCACTAACGTTGTTTCCTTCAAATTTATCCCAGTTTTTTACAAGATTACGCATCTTTTTTTCTATGGGCTTAAGATCACCGTCTGAAACTTTTTCTTCACCAAAGTCAAAATCATAATAAAATCCGTTTTCAATTGACGGACCAATGCTATGTTTTGTGTCAGGCCAAATCTCTAGTACAGCAGCAGCTAAAAGATGTGCAGATGAATGTCTTAGGTTGTCTAGTTTTTCTTGTTCTTGTTTGTTTTTCATTTAATTTCCTTAATTATTTTTTATTCCATAAATAGCCCAACCCAATTTTGAGTCGGGCACTTTAGTTGTGGTTAAGGTAATTTTTTGATTCACGGATTTACTTGCTTGAGAATATTTTGTAATCCGGGTTGATTTAGTATTTGATCTACTCCGTCTTTTGGACCACTATTTAGTTGATTTAAGGAATCAACAGAGTCTTGAAGAGTGCCTATTAGGGGAGTAATTTTTGGCATAAGGTATTGGTTTATAAGAGACGCAAGGACTACAAGAACGATTACGTACATTATTAATCCTCCAAAGGCCCTTCCCATGCCGGCAACGAAGTTTCTCCAAAAAACCTCAAAACTGGAAACATCGTAGATGGTTTTGTTTTTGCTTACTTGATCTGCAGCAGGAATATTTTGTGTCTGCATTTGATTTTCATTTTCCATATTTCCCTTTCATTTGAGTACAAAAAAAGACCTCACTTTTCTGGACCCTGATCATCAGGGGGTTCCATCCAGTTTTGGTCTTAATTCTCCCAATTCGCTTGGGTGGCGCCTTGCTCGCCGATTGGTTAGTTCGGGTCTTTGCAGTGGTTAATCTATATCGAGTATAGCATTTTTTGGTGAGCTCGGCAGGACTTGAACCTGCGACCTCTTCGATGTCAACGAAGCGCTCTAGCCAGCTGAGCTACGAGCTCACAAGGAGTTTATTACGCAAGTAACATGCTCCAGTTTAGGAGTTTATTATATAAGTGTAACACTTGATGTGCAAATCAGGTGTTGATTCGTTGTCCAAAATCTAAAAAGATCTTATACAAATTCTCCAAACTTTTAATGCTTACCCATTCTTCTTCTGAGTGGTGACCATAGCCCTTTGGGCCGATTTCGACACCTACCATTCCAAATTTATTGAAGTGCCTAACGTCTGAAGCGCCGTGGTGGTTTGAGAGTTTTGGACTGGTATTAATAATTTTCTCAGCAGACTTTCGTAGTTTTTGAAGGTAGGGGTTATTTTCTTTTATGCTTTGAGCTGGCTCGTCTTCAATAGTTACTAATGAGGTGCTGTCATCAATTATTTTTTTGATGAATGGAATAACTCTTCCAACATCTTTTGGTATGCATCTAATGTCTAGTCTTGCAGATGCTTCGTCAGGAACTTTGTTTGCTGTTTTGTTGGAAGTTTTCAGCCATGCCACATTGCAGGTGGTTTGCCAGCCTTCTTCTTTTGGGGTTGGCCATTTTTTCAAGATTTGGTCAATGATTTTGTTTAGTTTAACAATGGCATTTTCTCCCCTCCAGGGATATGCCGCGTGAGCGCTTGACCCCTTGGTGGTTATATCTATCCAAATGGGACCTTTGGCTTTTACAACAATATTGTAGTTTGTAGGCTCTGCTGAAATTACAAAGTCTGACCTGATGCCCTCTTCGAGTTGGTAATGAACTCCATCAAACCCCCCCATTTCTTCATCCGTTACAAATTGCAAACCAATAGGATAGTCAATTGTTTCAGAAAGCTTCTTGAATGCCAAAAGAGATACTACTCCAGCAGATTTCATATCGTAGGATCCCCTACCAACAAGCTTGTCTCCCTGAATACTTGATGAAAGTTGCTCTTTTTTACATGGAACAATATCTAAGTGAGCATTAAGTATGAGCTTGAACTTTTTAGGTAACTTATTAGTATTGTAAAAAATAATACTTGGAGAATCTTTTCTATTAAACTCTTTAAAACTAAATCCTTTTAAAGTTTTTTTTGACCAATCAATTGCCTTTTTTAGTTCATCTGGATTGTCTTTTGTTGAGTTAATTTTTATTATCTCTTTTGATAAATCTATAATTTGCTTCTTCATTTTGAGAAAAACCTTTTGCTAAATTCTAATCCTTTTTCAATTAAGTTGATTTTGAAATTTTCGTTGACTCCGTGCATATTGCAGTCATCATTTCCCATTGATACAGAAAGGGCATCAATTCCAAAAACCTTTTTGAAATCTACTACAATAGGTATAGCTCCACCAACGTTTTTAAACAAAACATTTTCTTGGTGTATGTCTTCTAGTAGTTCTTTTGCTTCATCAACTAACTTTGTGTCTAGATTGAATTTTATTCCTTCATGGGGCCCATCAAGTTCGAAATCAAGGTCAACGTAGTCTGGAGTATTATTTTCTATAAATGTTTTTACAGAAGAATACACCTTTTCAGGATCTTGGCTGGGAACAATTCTTGCATTTATTCTTACCTCCGCGACTGCAGGGATGATGTTTGCAAAACCATCTTCGATGTAGCCGCTTTTAAGCCCTGTTATTTGTAAGGTTGGTCGAAGTCCTGTTTGAGTAAAGAAGTCAGTATCATTTTCTGTAATAATTTTTGTTACCCCAGCAAGTTTTAATATTTCCTCTTCTGATGCTGGAAAGCTTTGATTATTTTGGACTTCTTTCTTTGTGGGCGTGTCAGCATTTTTATAAAAATCTTTGAAGCTAACCTGGCCTTTGTCATCAAATAATTTTGAAATTATTTTGGAAAGCTCCGAGCTTGCGTTAGGAACTGCTCCACCGTAAAGCCCAGAATGAAGATTATTTTTTCCAGTCCTAAGTACAACCTTCATGTTGAAGCCACCTCTGAAGGAAGCTTCAATGGTAGGATTGTTTCCAGAAATTTCTCCATCGGATATAAGAATGTAGTCTGTTTTTAATAAATCAACATTATCTTCTATGATTTGTTTTAGTTCTGGATTGCTAGTTTCTTCGTTCCCTTCGATTAAAAACTTGACGTTAAACTTTAGCTTTTTAGTTTTTAATAAATTTAAAACAGTAACTACATGAATCAAAAATTGACCTTTATTATCAACAACCCCTCTACCTACTAATTTACCGTCGCTTTTTGAGAGCATGAACGGATCACCATCCCACCCCTCTTCTTTGGAGGCTGGTTGTACGTCATAGTGCCCGTATACAATCACAGTTTCTTTTAAGTCTGTTTTTGTTTCGGCAAATACTACTGGGTTTGTTGAATTGCTTTTTAGTATTTTTGTCTCTAAATTGTTTTCATCAAAAAGATTGATTAGCCAATTTACTGTTTTATTTATTTCTCCTCTAAAGTTTTTGTCTGTTGACACACTTTTGAAGGAAATCAGTTCTTCTAATAGAGACAAGTATTGTTTTTTCATATTAACCTCCTTAGGTTATTGTAAATATTTTTTAATAATTTTATTTGCTTGATTTAATACGGCTTCTTCTTTTTTGCTTGCATCAATGAATTCAATTGGCAGATGCGATGAGTGAATTTGAAGTATTTGGTCAAGTGTTTTTTGAAACCTTATGTATCCTTCTTTTGATTTTTTTCCAACATACTCAAAATTATTAAGCTTTTTACTTCTTTTGAATGATAATTGAGGACTTATTTTTAAATAAATAATCAAGTCAGGCTGAATAAAATCTTTCCAAGATTCATAAATACTTAAGTTTCCTTGATTTAAAATAAGTTCTTTGCCAAGGAGTTTGTAATAGTATGAGTTGCATATTACGCTTGCGCCTTTATTAAGAGACGTTTCAATTATGTGTTTTTTGGCATAAATCATTGTGCTGAGTAGGTGCGATCGCAAGTTTTTGTTAAAAGAATTTATTTCTTCATACGGAAATGATAGTTTTAGCTCTGACAAAAACTTCATGTTTTTTGGCACATCCTCAGAATCCCAGGAAACATAATCAGCTTCGGGATATGTTTTTTTTAAGCTCTGACACAACGTGGTTTTGCCGCTGTTATCAATGCCTAATATGGTAATGAATTTTTGTTTATTCATATATAAGCCTGTATAAATCTCCATCAAGTGACTGATTTTTTTGATCAAATTTATTTAAAAGCTTTTTTACTAAAAGACAAGGATTTTCAATGTCTTCTTTTAAGCAAACAACTTTACTAACATTTTTTTTCACATCTCGTGTTATTTTTTTACCTTTTTTTATGTAGCTATTTAGACTTTTTAAATTAAAGTCTATGGGCGTTTGATTTTTGTGCTGTCCAAAATAATAGAGCTTGTAACCAAAAATAATGTCTCTCGGTTTTTCGTTTTTGTTGTCTTTTAGGAAGTTTTCAATTGTGAATTTTTCCCAACCCCCATATCTGGAAGAGATTCTTTTTCCTTCAAACTTTATTTTTGCTGATGAAAGAGTGAAGTGGTCTTTGTTATATATTTGTAAGAACTTTTTTATGTATTTAAAAGGGTGTTGATCCTCGTCTGTGTGTTGAATAGCAAATAAATCATGATTTTTTATTTTGCTGAAAACGTATGCTAGTTGTTTTGCTACAAAACTGTAGGTTTTATTTTCTTTTAAAACAATTAGTGGAAGATGAAAATTTGTAAAATCCAAGAACACTGGTCCACCCACTGCTGAGTAATCTAATATATAGCCATCTTTCTCAAGGAGGTCGATTAAGTATGGTATTAGGAATATGTAGTCGCTTTCCCAGTGTATCTGATCGAAATATATTCCTAATTTGTTTAAAACCCCCTCTCTTTCTTTTGTGGATTTTGCTAAAATTTGTTTTGCAGCTCCAAATTGCTCCAATGATTTTTTTGTAGAGTGAAACCTTCCACTTACGGAATTTGCTTTTATGTACTGATTCCCAAAGAATTCAAGAATGTTTTCTTTTGGCGTACTAAGCTTCGGGTTGTATGTTAAGAGTTTTGCAACCTGAAGACTTGTGTCGTCAATATATAGGGGAGATTCTATTGCATATCCAAGTTTGGTAGCTACTTTTTCTGATAATTTTAATTGCAAAAGAGGTCTTAACCACGCTGGTGTGAGTGGTTTTATGGGTGTTTGGCTTAGTCCAAAATAAAATATTTTTTTCATTGATATACCGTTGCTATGTGTGTAAATGGCTGCACCTCTGTTACTCCACCATCAATTCTTTCTAGAATTGGCTCTTGTTTGCCGGTGGGGCTATTTATAGATATAGATTTTGATTTGATATTTAAGTCAAACACTAAATCTCCAATAAAGTGCACAATTTGAGCAATAAGTTTCCCCAAAGACAGTGAATTTTGGTGAAAGACTACATTCACTCCCTTGTCCTTGTGAGAAATAGACTCTAGTTTTATTGGGCTTGATCTTAGAGGATGTACAAGGTTGAGTAGTTTTTTTGCCTGAGTTGACGATCTGATTGTGGGGCCTAGAATTCCAATATTTTTTGATGTGTAGGAAAAATTGATAATTTTGTCTAATGCTTGTGGGTTTCCAAATAAGACTACTGTTTTGCCCCAGGACTGATTGTGCCAGATCTTTGCGACGTCCTCCTTTTTTTTGATTGCGACTCTTATGCCTTCACATAAATCACTTATATTGAGTTTTTTAATGACAACATACAAAGCGTATTTTGGTTTTGAGCTAATTGCATCACTGAGGTTGAAAAAACCCTTTGCTTTAGCTCTTTTTTCCATAAGTATTTTGATTTGGTTATTGTTTAATTTGTTTTTCATTTGTGTGTTAGTTTGTGTTTTATGCTTTTACTGATTTTGTTGTGAGGCTTAGAAATTACACTAAAAAACCCCGCTTAGTGTCGGGGTTGCTTAAAAAAATATGTTGAAAATTATTATTTAGTTAAAACAAACCCCTCCCCTCATCCAGCGTGGAGTGAAATACATCTTATGGTGTGAAAGAGAGATTTGTTTCATGTAAGGAATGATTTTAGACAAATTTTAAATTATTTTCAAGTCTAGCCTGCTTGAGTTGCCATAGTTCTTTCTGAAGAGAGCATAAATTTGGTCCCAGACTTTTTGACTCCGCCCCAGTATTTATTTTGAGATTGCTTTCTTTGTTGTGAGATGTCGAGCCAGTTTCCTGATTCTGATGCTTTTTTTCTGAGTTGAACTAGATACCTTCTTAATGCTTCAAAAAAATTCAGGTGGTATGTTCCAGGGTTTACTATTTCTTGATGTACAACCTTATCAATATCAGAGCCAATTCCAGCCAGCTCCTTGGCAAGTTTTTTTAGTTCTTCTTGTATTTCTTTTATGGCTTTTTTTATTTCCTCTTGTTCTCTGTTGAAGATAGAGGCACTGGTTACTTCTTTGTGTCTCTCTGTCTTGTTTTTTTTCTGAAGCCATTCGTGTTCAACTTTACCTGATTTTTTTTCTTCTTTTTGGCTTCTTGTTTCTTTTGTTAGTTTTTTCTTTTTTCCGCCAATCTCAAGAAGAGCCTCTGCAAAATTGCCTGGCCTTTTGATGGTTTTTGGTGTTTTACTTTTTCCTGATGTGTTATCCATGGATTTATAAGACTATTCTTTCTTTATCGAGATTGTATCTAATAGATCGTTATTTCTCAATATATCTGTGAAATTCTAGAGGAAAACTAGGAAACTGTCAATATTATAGGATTTAATGCGTTTTGATTTTGTATATATTGCATATTTTAATCGAGCTCTTGAAAGAAGTTATTTGTCTTTTAGAAGACTATCCACTGCCCTTCTTTTTGCAAGGGAGTATGCAATTGACTGTTTTTGCTCGGGTGTACTGAGTCTTTTTCTGACTTCTTCGTCACCAGAAGCATTTATGAGGTCGTTTATTTCTTTATCTAACACTTTGATGTCTTGATCTTTTATTATTTCTTGAAGAATGAATTCTAATTTTAAGTTTTCTTTAGCGGTCTTCTCATAGTTTTTTTTTAGTTTTTCCTTAGAAATTTTCATTGAGTCTAAGTATTGTTCTAAAGTAAGTCCTAGTTTTTGGATTTGGTCTAGCAATCTACTTAGTTGATTATTAACCTCATCATCTACGAGTAGATCTGGAATTTTGACTTCAATTTTTTCAAGTAGTGTGTCGAAAGTTGCTTTTAGTTTTTTGTCTTCTTCTAAAGACTTTTCATCCTTCTTAGGTTTCTTAAGCGCTTTTTGAGCTTTTTTTACGTTTTCCTTATATTTTCCAAGGACGACTTTTGGTTTTTGAGCTATTTCTATTTCAAATTCCCAGTCTGAGCCTGGATCTATTTTTTTAGGATTAATTCTAGGGTTTGAGATGGGTTTTAGCTTTTTTTTGATAACTTCATCTGCGTAAGCTTTTGGCAAGATAAGATCTAGAGTAGATTCAATAATGGCTTTTTCCCCAAGGTGTTCTGCAACCATGGTTTCTGGAGCATTTCCTTTGCGAAAACCCTTGATGTTGATTTTTTTGGCAGCGTTTTTTAGAACTTGCTCTCTGCCTTTTTTAATCTCTGATTTTTTTATAGTTAAACTAAACTTCATATATAAGGGTAGTATTCTATCTTGAAACTGGTAATTTTGAAAGTTTTTCCCTCATTTGGATATGAAAAAAGCAACTTTTTCGATAGCGTCAAAATCTGGAAGAGCACCCTCTCTTTTGAGGTATAGAGAAATAAGCAAAATAAGAAAGCCTGCAACTGTGTGTACGGTTTTTATGGACCCACTTCTTTTGAAGGTGTTTCCAAGACCTACAAGAATTTCTATAAAGCTGGTTGCTCCAACTAAAACGGACTTTTGAATGATTTGTGTGTATATGGACTGGTCAAACTCAAGCTCCTTGTAGTAGAGCGCAATTTTGGGATACACAACCAATATATCTCTGACGGTGCTATATAGACCTCTTGCTCCTTGGATAGTTAGAAGTATAAAGATAGCTCTGTTTAGATATTTTTTGAATTTTATTTTTTTTACAGAAATTTCTACACCCTGAACGAAGGGTTCTTGTGAGCTGTTTTGGTTGTAGTTGTTTTCAGTTTGATTCATGGCAGTGTGCCGAGGAGAGGACTCGAACCTCCAAGAGCTAGGCTCACACGGTTCTAAGCCGTGCGCGTCTACCAATTCCGCCACCTCGGCATGATTTGGTTATACGGTATATTGTATACCTTACTTTTAGAAAATTGGAAATTTTGGCCAAAAAAAATCCGAACGTAATCCCGGTGAGGGAAAACCTTCGGATCTAACTGAGAATTCTACGTTAACATTATAAGATTGTCAATAGTTCAATTATTTTACAATTTACTTCAATATAATTAATTTATTTTTGTAACTATATAAGTCTAGTTTGTTAAAGTTGTGTTGCATTGCTGGAAGAATTAAACGGAGGTTTGGAGGAAGAAGAATTGTTTAATTGTCCAGCAATGCTGTTGATGTGGGCTGTATTGAGTGTTTTTTAGAGTTTAGAGCTAATTTTACTGACCTGGAGCCTGTATACCTCTGAATCCATTAGGCATTCCCAGTCGAAAATTGTTTCTTGCAATGCTAGCGGCAACACTTTTTACGGGGGTTTTCCAGGGGTTGTTTTTAAGGCTACTGGGTAGTCTTGGATCCCATGGATAGTGGTGATTTTTTTCAGGCGTATTTTCGAAACTCGGGTCTGATGTTGACAGTAGTACATTTTTCATAAAAAACCTCCGTTTTGTTCAAAAGCTTCAGACAGTTTTGAAAACTTCCTCCTTTAAGAAAAAGATGTTCTTTTTACATTTTTTTCTTAAAGGAGGAGCATCACATCATAAAGTTAAGGTTCTAATACGACCACTTGATTTGCCTAAAATCAAATTCGTATGACTAAGTATGACAAATGTATCAAATTGAAAAAATAAAGTAAAATTTAAAACTCTGCGGTTTCGAGTTTTTCCATGAAATGATTTACTGCAAACTCCCAAGACCCATTGCTGTATGGAGTGTATTTATCTTGAATCTCATCTGGTGTGATATACCCCTTATCAAGATAATTTTCTCTAAGTATCTCTGCAGCTTTGTCAAAGTTGGACTCGAATGAAGGGAACCCCCAAGTACCCTGAGCGTGAATTCCCAACCCCAAGCAATTGTAAGTTCCTTCTGGTATAACCCTACATAAATTGCTTTCTTGCATGGCTATTGAGGGAAGTAGCCTGAAATCAAGGTTGTACTTGTCTGCTATCTCTGTAAGCGTTTTTCCCCAGTAGTCGTATGGTTTTAGGGGGGACTCGTGTTTCTCAAGGAATTGGGCTATTAGAACGGGCCTGGCATCCCCTGTTTGGATGGTTGTATTAATTCCTTTTACTGCTCCAGATATTCTAGCCAAGGAAAGCTGGCCCTTGTTGTTTCCCTGATTTGAATATTGGTTTTGAAATAAAGCAGGAAGTTCTTGAGTTTGGGTAAATGTATGCAAAGTAATAAAACTGACAAACATTGTCATAGCCACACCAGAAAACCAGGCCGATATGATCAGCGTATTCTTCATATGAACTCAGTATAGCAAGCAATTTGAGTTTTAAGTATTTAAAACTTATTCTTGATTCAAGTTCGTCTGTTTATATACTGTTGAGTGCATGAAAAAGTTGTTTGTGTTTACATTTTTATTGTTATTTTTTGCAGTTTTCTTGAGCAAGGCTGTATTTGCTAGGGATTTTGGGCTTGGTGTTCACGTTCTACATCCTGATGAAATAAATCAGATAATTAAGTTTCGCGGCGATTCTGAGAAGTACTATGTCACAGTTCCCCTGTCTTTGAGTGATAGAAGAAGTGAGGTTTGGAATGATTTTTTTGACAAAGCGAAAAAAAATAAAATAACTCCAATTATTCGCTTGACCTCTTCTTTTAATCATGGGAGTGGATATTGGGAAGTTCCATCTAAAAAAGAAGTAGTTGAAAGCGTTCTTTTTATTTCTGAGCTTGAATGGGGATCGCCGAGAATTGTTGTTTTGTTTAATGAGCCGAATCATGCAGCTGAGTGGGGAGGTATAGTAGATCCTGATTCTTATGCTGATCTTGCAATGTTTGCTGCCTCTTGGCTTCATACAGAGAAAAAAAGCTATCTAGTATTGCCTGCAGGTCTTGATAATGCAGCGCCAAACTCTAAATTTTCTATGGATAGCTTGTTGTTTTGGGATAAGGTTTTTAAGAGGCAACCTGATCTGGTAAATTGGATAAATGGATGGGCCTCTCATTCTTATCCCAACCCAGGTTTTTCAGCTTCTCCTTACACAAAAGGAAAGCAGAGTCTAAGAGGTTTTGAGGAAGAGCTGGCTTTTTTGAGAAAATATAGCAAAAATGATTTGCCTGTGTATATTACTGAAACTGGATGGAAAGACTCTCGGTATATTACTCCAAACTTAATAAGCTTTTATTCTTATGCGATGAAAAATATTTGGAGTAACCCTCAAGTAAAAGCTGTTACAGTTTTTCTGTTTCAAGGATCTCCTGGGCCGTTTTCTGCATTTTCTTTACTGACTCCTGAGGGTACTCCGACTCCTCAATTTGATGCTTTCCGACTTCTCGAGAAAAGCTTGATTGCTGAATAAGTTCTCTCTTGTGTTAAAATTTTGATGTTATGCGCCTGTAGCTCAGTGGATTAGAGCACTGGTCTTCGGAACCAGGTGTCGGGGGTTCGAATCCCTCCAGGCGCGCACTTGAGGAGATTTACTTTTAAGAGTAAAATAGCAAAGTTTGGGCCCGTAGCTCAGTGGTTAGAGCACCTGCCTCTTAAGCAGGGTGTCGATGGTTCGAATCCATCCGGGCTCACATTTTATTTTTCCTAAAATTGATATACTCAGATTAATAGTATTTTTTGGAGTAGATATGAAACAGCTTACTGGAAAGAAAGCTATGGTTTTAGTAAAGAAAATTGAAGGCCCATTCAAAGGACTTCCCCACCTTCCAAAAGGATTAGTTGATTTTTTGGTTAGTGTTGCACCTTGGTTTGTGGGTTTGGCTGGGTTAATGGGTGTTTGGGGTGGTCTGAGCAGCTTATTCTGGAGTGGTAGAAGAGGTTTGATGTGGGAGTATGTTGAAAGATTTTCTGGAATTTCAAATACATATTTTGTGTTGACTGCAGTTATTTCTATTCTTTCAGGCGTGTTAATGCTGATGGCCTTTTCACATCTTAAGAATATGAAACTAGAGGGCTGGATGCTTCTGTTTTGGGCAAATGTGCTTGCAATCTTGCAGTCAGTTTTGGGAATAGTATTTGCATATGGCGGAATTGTTGGGACGCTATTGTCAGCCTTGTTTGGATTCTATTTTCTGTTTGAAGTAAAACCAAAATATAAGAAATAATTATGGATAAAAAGAAAACACACTCTACCCCATTTGGGGATTATTTTAGAAAGCTTGATGATATTGACAAAGGAGTAAAGAAAACTGATGAGTTTGGATCTTTTTTGATTTTATCCTTAGTTGAAGAAATTGGAGAGATGGCAAGGGCTTATTTGGCAAAACATGGGAGGAAAAAATCTAATATTGCAGCACAAGAAGATGAAACTTATGAGCAAGAGCTTGGAGATATATTGGTTGCAATTTTAAGATTTGCTCGGATAAAAGACATAAATTTGGATAAGAGAATTAAATACTCTTTATCTAAAATAAAGAAAAGAAAGACTTATCCAAAGAGGTAGTTTGTGGCATATTTAATGTGTCATACATATTCATACTTCATTGACGTTTTGTGTAAAAATTGATTCAATTGGGGAAAATAATTTACGGAGGCTTCATGCAGATTCATCAGGAGCTAATAAATAAAGTAATGAAAGAATTAGGTCTTCGCAAGGTAACAGGAGCTGATATTTCTGATGAACAAAATGAATTTCTTTCTACTTTGCCTCCAATAATCACTGTATCTCGTAATCCAGGGAGTGGCGGAAGACCGATTGCAAAGCTAGTGGCGGAAAAATTGGGATTTAAGTACTACAACCAAGAACTTGTAAATGAGATAGCAAGAAGTGCAAAAATGAGAAAGAATTTGCTTTCTGAAGTAGATGAAAAAGGTAGGTCCTTGATGACCGATTTTGTTCATGGAATGTTGAACCCTGATTATATTTCTGATGTTGAATACATGAGGCATCTTTGTAAGGTTGTGTTAACAATTGCCTACAAAGGTAAAGCCGTTATTTTAGGTAGAGGTGCTAATTTTATTACCCCTTTTGCTTCCGGACTTCACGTTCGTGTTACTGCTCCAAAAAGAGTGAGGTTGCGCAGAGCCATTCAGTATGAAGGATTATCCGAAACTGAGGCTAAAAAAGTTTTGAACTCAACTGAGAAAGATAGAAAAAATTTTATTAAACAGTATTTTGATAAAAAAATTGGTGATCCAGAGTACTACGATTTAATTTTGAATACCTCTTTTTATAACCTTGATCAATCAGCCCGAGTGATTAAAAAGGCTTTTGAGCAGAAATTTACCAAAGGTACGATGTAAAATAGTTTCATGAGCGGAACTGTTTTAGCAGTATATAAACCTGAAGGTCTTACTCCCCTGCAACTAATTAAATCTATTAAAAAAGATTTTTCTGAGCTTCGTGATGAAAAAATTGGGTATGCAGGAAGATTGGATCCAATGGCTTCTGGAGTGATGCTGTTGATGGTTGGAGATGAAAATAAGAATAGGAAAAAGTATCTGGGTTTGGACAAAGAGTATGAGTTTGAAGTTTTGTTGGGCATATCATCAGATTCATATGATTTGTTGGGCATCCCAAGTTTGGGAAAAAATAAATTTTCTTTAAAAAAACTAAAAGATTATGTGAATAATCTTGAAGGAAAGATTACACAAACATATCCGCCTTTTTCCGGGAAAACTATAAATGGAAAAAAAATGTTTGAGCTAGCAAAGTCTGGAGAATTAAAATCTATGGTTTTGCCAAAAATTTCTGGAGAAATAAAAGATGTGGAATTAATCGATGTGTATGATTTGAGTTTTGGTAAAGTTTTAAAAAAAGTTCAAACTATCCTCCCGAAGATAGATGGAAATTTTCGTCAAGAGGAAATACTAGAGTGTTGGGAAAATTTGGTTACTTTAAAAAAGAAAAAACATTCAGTTGCAAGAATCAAGTTGGCATGCACAAGTGGAATATTTGTTCGTTCAATTGCATATGATATGGGGATCAAATTAAGCTGCGGGGCATTGACGTATTCCATAAATCGCACTAGAGTTGAAAATGTTTTACTTGAAGATTGCTACTATCTGAAAGAAAATATAAAAAAATGAAGAGAATATTCAATAACGTTGTTTTTACAGACCATGCACTGGAGCGCCTTGAACAAAGAAACATAAAGCAAGGGGATGCTTGGGCGACCATGAACAACCCTGATAGTTGCAGGCAAGCTCAGAGAAAAAAATCCTGGGTTTTTTATAGAACTTGGGGAAATAGACGAGTTGAGGTGGTAGCTAGCAAGAATGAGAAAAAGCAGTGGGTGGTTTTGTCGGTGTGGGATACGCATGTCGGAAAATGGCAGAAATCAAAAACAAAGATGAGTGATCCTATTTGGAAAAGAGTGATTAAGGAGTTTGCCCGAGTTTTTACGGGCTAAATGGGAGTTTGCTTGGAAGCTGCAAGAAGTATCCCAATAAAATAAAGAATATTCCGATGAAAGCTACTAGCTTTTCTTTTTTCATTTCGTCGAAAACACGATTGTCGATTTTATGTTCTTGCCATACTCTGTGATGAACCATTACAGCTGTGTATGCTATAAGTATTTTTCCGATAACGTCTAGTGTGTAACCGATGAAAGCATAATATTCTTGGTTCATGTTTGCCTTTTAATTTCTAGCTATTACCAGTTTATAGGTTCTTTGCCGTTTAGCATAAGAAATGTGTTTGTTTGGCTGAATGGTTGAGAGCCAAAAAATCCAGAATGAGCAGAGAATGGTGAGGGATGTGATGATTTGATGATTAAGTGGTTTTTACTTGTATCAATAACCTCGCCCTTTTTTTGAGCGTAGGCTCCCCAAAGAATAAAAACTAATCCTTCTCTTTCTTCAGAAAGTTTTTTTATGGCAGCATTTGTAAGCTCTTCCCAGCCCTTTTTTTGGTGGGATCCTGCCGTTCTCGCTTTTACTGTGAGTGTTGCGTTTAGCAGCAAAATTCCTTGATTGGCCCAATGCTCAAGGTCTCCATTTTCTTTGGGCTTTACTCCCACATCTGACTCAAGCTCTTTATAGATGTTTCTTAGTGACGGCGGAAGTCTTATTCCCCTATTTACAGCAAAACATAGACCGTTTGCCTGATTAGGGCCATGATAAGGGTCCTGCCCTAAAATAACCACTTTTACTTTGTTAAAGGGGGTTTTATTAAAAGCTCTAAATATAAATTTTGCAGGAGGATATGTTGTGTTGCTTTGATATTCACTTCTTACAAATTTTGCAAGATCGGTGAAGTATTCTTTTTCAAATTCAGGTTGAAGGTGTTTTTTCCATGTCTCTTCTATTTTTACATCCATTATTTTATCTCCCACACTTCTCCATCTTCTTGGTGCTGAGTTGCCCACGAAAACCACATTTCATAATATCCCGGTATTGTATCGTTTTTTTGATTTGTGACTGTAATTTCAGAGTTGTTTTTTGTGGCTTTGTAGGTTGAGTTGTTGACAGTGTAAGTGCTTGAAGATCCTTCTTTTAGGTTGCTTATAGGAAAAGCAACCGAGGACTTTTGGTTAGCTAGTACATACATTATTTCTTTTGCTGGAAATTTATTATTTTTTACTGATGTTGGAAATAAAAACTGATCATTGTTGTCGTAGTCACCATAAGGGCTTATTGTGTAATTTCTCGAGTGTCCAGTTTTTGATGACATTATTAGTGCGTTGGGATGGTTGTTGACCACGTCTTTATACGATAGTCGTTGTGCTGGAACCACTGAAAGTTCTTTGTTTAAATAATCGCCCATGATTGATTCTCCTGTAGATTGTTGCCATAGGGACTCTGTTTGTCTGTCAAACATAATCATGTTTGATTCGTATAAAAATCCGCTAACACCAAACTCAAGAATTCGATCGTCTACTCTTCTATCAAAAACTATCGCCGAGCCACATAGTGGGCAAAATGTAACTGCAACTGAGAGATTTTCAATCTGATCATTAACTATTTCGTGCCACACAAGTATGTTGAATGGGTAAAACCTTTCCTCCTCATTTACTTGAATTAGTATTCCTATGGAATCATCTTCTAAAAAACTTACATCTTCTGTGTCAATAAATTTTGGATCTGACAATGAAGGAATCCCGTCTTTTTCAGGACCCCCGCTCAGTAGTTGATTTGGATCAATTGAATATTTTTCTAAGTTTGTGGAAAAGCTTCTAAATCTCCCTGAGTTGGCAGTTTTTGAAGTAAGATTTTTGTTTGAAGTGAGCTTAAATACTCCAAATCCAATCAAGAAAATTGAGAAAGCTATCAATATTTTTTTATTCATTGTGTATTTTGATCAAACTTTTTTCATGAAAAATGTTGTTTGTGCTTACGCCAATTTCTTTGTAAGCCTGCATGGGTATGGAGAGGTCTCCTAGGTATAGTTCTCCAACAAATTTTTTTGCAGATTCTTTATATAGTCCTTTTTTTGGCAAACCCAACGTCACGGTTGAAGTAGCTTTTATGGTGGGGTTTGAAGGCTTTCCCTTATTTCCCGTGAGGCCAGATGGAATGTCTACGGCAAGAATTGGAATTTTTGATTCATTGGCTCTTCTAATAAGGGACGATATGGGTTCTTTTGGATTACCTCTTAGATTGTATCCGATTAAAGCGTCTATTATTAAGTCGCTATTTTGAATAAGATCTTGAACTTCTTTTGTGGATATTGTGTTGGTTGAATAAATAGGAATAAACATGTTGTGAGCGATGTCGTGTTGTTTTTTTGAATCTATACTGAGTTCTGCTGGAGATGAAGAAATAATTACGATGGTGTTTGCTCCGGCATTTTTAAAAAATCTTGCGCTTCCTATACCGTCCCCCCCATTGTTTCCTTTGCCGCACAATATAATAATTTTTTTGTTTTTAAGCGCTCCAAGCATTTCGGATGCTAATTTGAAAATAGCTCTGCTGGCATGCTCCATCATCATTTCAATAGATAGGCCGAAATTCTCTACTGTGATTTTGTCGATAGTTTTCATTTGATCTACTGAGATGGAAGGTATACTAGTCATATGTGTATTTATAATACAGCAAATGAGTAAAAGACTATTTTGGCCTGATTTCGTGCGTGTTGCTTCTTTATTTTTGGTTGTCCTCCTTCATGTGTCTGCTCCTCTTCTTTACATGTATGGGGCTGTTTCAAATTTTTATTGGTCTGTTGGTAATTTTTTTGACTCAATTTCAAGAATGTCGGTAAACCTTTTTTTTATGCTGAGCGGAGCTTTACTAATAAGCAAGAAAGAATTGATCCATGTGTTTTATAAAAAAAGACTAAAAAGACTTCTATTTCCCTGGTTATTTTGGGGTGTGATGTTGGGATTGGTGAAGTATTTTTATACCGGTGAGTTCGTGGAATATGGAAGGTATAGGTTGTTTGTTGAGTCTTTCATTTCAGGTTATTGGTTTATTCATTATCTGCTTATTTATTATTTGATTACTCCGTTTTTTTGGATGATTCAAAAAAGAGGTCGGTATGTGCTGTTATTGATTTGGTCTACTGTGATGGTCTTTTCGTTTTCAGGATTAATTCAAGTAAGTAGCTATTTGGGATACCTTGGTCTTTATGTGTTAGGAGGATATTTAAGAGACAAAGATAAATACACTCTCTTGGGATTGACCATGTTTATTATAGGTACGCTTGTTGTTTATTTTGGAACCAAGAAACTTACTATAAATCACAGGGTTTTTGTTTCCACATTTTACGAGTATTTGTCGTGGAATGTTATTTTGCAATCGATTGGTGGATTTACATTCTTTGTTGGCTTTTCAAAATTTATTAAGAGTAATGTTTTTTTAAAGAAAATGGTGACATATCTAAGTCCAAGAAGTTTTGGAGTATTCTTGGTGCATTTTTTTGTACTCTTATTTTTCAAAAACTTTGGAATTAGTGCAGCAAGTTTTCATCCAGTGCTTTCTATCCCATTTTTTACCGCAGTTGTTTATTTAGTTTCATTGCTGGTAGTGAATTTGTTTGTGAAAAATATATACCTGAAAAACTTCGTTTAGTCGGTTTTTAGGTTTTGATTAATGTATATTTTAACCGAGTCCCAACCACTGTTTGGAATTAGAATAAATTGACCAGAGCTTCCAGTTGATGTTTGGAGAACGTTTTCAGTGCTTAGTGTTATAGATTTACTTTCAAGTTCGGGAATGTTTTTTAGAACTGGAACTAGACTATCGATAATTCCGAGATCTAAGTCAGTTGATACGTGAACACTTAAGTTTTTGAAAAATCTTGAAGTTCTGTCCAAAGCGTTTAGATCAAAAAGCTTGTCTTTCATGGCCAGCAGGACGGCTCTTTGTCTTTCTGATCTAGCAAAATCACTACTGCTGTGTCGTGACCTAACATAAGCTAGTGCGTCTCCTCCCTCCATGTGATTTGGGCCTTTTTTGTAGTATATGTGTTTGTATCTACATTCAAACTCTTTTTCTAATGCAAAACCTGACAATTGAGAGGTTAGTGTGGCAATCTCTTCTGGTGTTTTTCCGCAAGGATTTAGCTCTTGCCCCTTGGTGGGATACCAAGAGTCTTCAAATGTTTCAGAGACATTTACCGTTAGACCACCCAGGTCTTGGCCAATAGTCCTCTCAAATCCTGCAAAATCGATTCCGATGAAGTAATCAACTTTTTTTCCTGTAATGCTTGTTACTGCTGATTTTATGTAATCTGCGTTTAGCTTTCCCTTTGAGATACTTAGAAGATTATTTATTTTTCTACCTTCATAAAATGAATCTCTGGGTATGGAAATTAAACCTAAAATTTTGTTTTCGAGATCGAAATGAGCAAGCATTATCACATCTGCTAAATACCCACCCTGATGGCCTGCACCTCCATACCCCAACAGCAGTACATCTAAACTGTTATCCTCAGTTTCACTTGAGACATCTATTTTGGCACTGGGAGAAGCATCTGACAGTACCTTTCCCCCATTTGGAGACAGTATTTTTGTAGGGTTTTTTTTAAACATGTAAAAAGATATAGACAGGCTTAGAAAAAAAAGCACAAGAAGTTTTGTGTTTTTGTTTTGAAGTAATTTTTTTATTTTTTTCATAACGTTTAAGAATTTGATGCAAACAGTTTCGACACCTTATCTATTTGGAAAAGCGACTCTGTGCCAGGAGAAAAACGAACAAAGGGTTCTGATATATCCGAGCGCAAAGCTGTTAAGTATAGTCTGCTGATTGGCAATCCAAAACTGGTCCCTCCAGTTATTTCCAGGTTGTGCTTTTTTGTTTTTTTGTACATGCTTTTGACGAATTGGTTTTGTTTTTTTGTATTATCCCACTTTTTCTTAAAAGAAAGTAATACATACGGAGAAAAATTCTCGTTTCTTGTTTGTGCGTCCTTATCTGTTTTTGGCAGCATCGCATGATCGATAATTTTTTTTGAAGAATACTTGTTTATGTAATTTACAAAATAATTTGAGTTTCTTGAAATTCTATTGAGCCTTTTGTTTAGCATTTTTTTACTTGGTGTTGGTAGAGTTGCCGCAGACTGATCAAGAATGTTTGTCCCAAGATTCATTCTAAGATGAAATAAGTTGTTGAAAATATTTTTGGGAGAAACAATGATCCCACCTGTTGTTTGGTCGAGTCCAAATTGATGAAACTTGTTTAAGCTTTCGTACGAAATTAATGCGATATTTTTTGGAATTTTAATTTGGTGCATTTTTTTCTTGATTGATGCAGATGTGTTATCTATCACTAAAACAATTTTATATTTTGATTTTGAAAGTTTTTTTAGTAGTTTTTCAATATTAATCGAAACATAGTGTGTGTCGTTAGAGATAGAGTCTATAAAAAGGGCGGTATTATTTTTTATTTCAAAACTATTTATTTTTAAGATGTTAAAGCTGTTAGTTTTAATAAATGCTTTTTTAACTATTTTTTTAGCTTCAAAATAAGCTCCTTTCTCGATTAAAGCCTCTTCAATTTTTTCTTCGAATATTATATAAGAAAGAATTGTTGTAAAGGCTGACATTCCTGAGTTTGTCGCTAGGGCTGAATATTTTGAATTGATCCCAGATGGAAAGTATTCGTTTATAAATTTCTTTTCGTACTTTTTGCCGATTTCATGTTGGTCTCTCTTGTAGTCGTTTAATGTGTGTGATATTTTTCCAGACAATAATCCTGAAAACTCATATTTGTTGTGGCTAAATGATGGTGATTGCCACTCTCTCTCTGTGACTTTTTGGGAAGATTGGTGCAATAACTTTCTTAGTTTGAAAAATTGATTTAGTTTTTGTGTTTCAATTCTTTCAATATTTTCTGTTGTGTTTATTTTTTTAGTCTGACTTTTTTTTGATTCAATTTGTTTTAATAGTGTGTTTAACTCATTTTTTAAATCCTTGCATTTAAAGTATTTGAGTTTCTTTTTGCAGTCTTTTGCAAGAAAGGTTAGTTCGTTGAAGTCTTCCTCTAGGTCTTTGATTGATTGTTTTATTATTTTTTCTTTTGACATCTTTTATAAAGTAGAATATTTGTATGTATAAAAAGTTTGGGAAATACTTATCATATTTTAAACCATTTGGGTCAAAACAAGGATTTGAGTTGCTTTTTTATGAAAAGGGAAAAGAACACAAAAGGAAAATTGTGATTACGGCCGGAATGGATGGCGATGAGTTTGATGGGATATGGGCAGCTTTTAAGTTGGCAAAGATAATTGACGAAAAAAAAATTCCAGTAAATTTAATTATTGTGCCCGTGGCAAATCCCTCAGGTTTTTTACAAAAAACTAGCTTTGCGAAAGATGACAAATATCCAAAATATTTTTTTCCTGGGAAAAGCAAGGGCTCTTATTCTGAGAGATTGATTCATTTTTTAAGTAAAGAAATAATTTTTGATGCAAACATGTGGATTGATTTGCACGGAGGTAGCTCAAATGAAAAATTGACTCCTTTTTTGTGGGGATTTGAAACTAATAATCAAGAAGTAAATGAGAATTTTATGAGAGCCACTTCCCTATTGAAAGATGATTTTGTTGTATATCAAAAGGGACATAAATGGGAAAAAGTTAATAACTTGGAGGAAAAGAAAATTTCATACATTATTTCTGAGGCTGGACAACTAGGAAGTGAAAGCGAAGAAAATCAGAAAATTCATATAAGTAGAGTTTTGAGTATTGTAGAGGCATTTTGCAAAAAGGACACTGAGGCGGTAAAAAGAAGTCCAGTAAAGATAAACCAATATTTTGTTCCCAAATTCACCAAGTGGAATCCTAGAGTTTTAGCTGGAGATGTTGTGAGGCTTGGTCAGGTTTTGGGAAATAAAAATTTTTTTAACCTCATAAATTCTTCCATAAAAACAGATATGAGCGGGACAGTGCTTTGGAATAAAATAGAGGGAAGAGTGACTAGAAACGATTCTGTGTGTGCTATTGTTGAAAGTGTGGATTCTTTGGGTCGAGACTAAGCCTAAAAAGATAAAGTGTTTTTGTGATCGTAAACTTGAAAATCACATCTAACAATTTGGTTGTTTTGCTTGCGTTATAATCTTTGTATGAAAAAAAACAAGCTTTTGCCTACAGTTATTTTTTCAATTTTGTCCATCTTTTTGCTAAAAGCACTATTTTCTGAGGGTTTTTATACCAGTCATGATGGTCCTAGTCATTTATCAAGAGTAGCTCAGTACACGATAGCCTTAAAAGATGGCCAGTTCCCCCCGAGGTGGGCCTCAGGGCTTTATGGTGGTTTGGGTTATCCTGTTTTTGTTTATTCATATCACCTGCCATTTTTTATATCTTCAGTAATTCACCAGATGGGAGCATCAATTGTCAATTCTGTTAAGATTCTATATCTTGTTGGATTTGCGGCGTCTGGGTTTGGAATGTACCTTTTTTTAAAAGAATATTATTCTGATTTAGAAAGCTATGTTGGATCTATTTTTTATTTATTGTTCCCATATAGATTTATAGTAATTTTTGTTAGATCAGCAATTGGTGAGGCCTTGTCTATTGCTCTAGTCCCCTACGCTCTTTGGGCTCTCACTAAAGTTATGAAAAACGGAAGCAAAAAATGGATCGCACTAAGCTCATTGCTTCTTTTTGCAGCAGTCACGTCTCATACGTTATTTCTTACTACGTTTTTTCCGATAATATTATTAATTGTTCTTATTAAAAAATCAAAATATAAAAATAAAGCCATTGCATCAATCCTTATCGGTTTAGTTTGTTCATCATTTATGTTGGTGCCGCAACTTTTTGAGAGGAAGTATTCAGGATTAGACGATTACTTTCAAAGCAACTCAACAAAACACTTGGTCTCACTAAAGCAACTAATAAGATCTCCGTGGGGGTATGGGTATTCTCATCCAGGAGTAGAAGATGATGCAATGTCATTTCAAATAGGATTGATTCATCTTTTTGTGTTGGGTTTGAGCGTATTTAAGCTATTTAATAAAAGATCTAAAATTAATCAAAAATCACAAAACACTTTCTGGTTAGTTGTTGCATTATGTAGCATTGTTTTGATGATAGACACACCAGCTATTTTTAAGCTTTGGAGTGGTTTTCTAAGCAATACAGCTATTGATATTCCCTGGAGACTGTTGGGAATAGTTGGGCTGTCTACATCAATACTTTCGGCTGATTTGATTTCGTTTGCCAAGCATAAAAAAACATTAAGTTTTCTTTTGATAATTTTCCTTTTTTATGCAAACAGAAATCATTTAAGAATAAATCAACAATGGGTTGTTTCGGATGAAGATGTTTATGAAATGCATGATACTACTACCTATTTAAACGAATTTAAACCATCTTGGAGGGGCAATTCGGGGCTCGAGAAAGTAGACGAAAAAGTATTAGTCGTTGAAAAAGGAAAAGAACAAAAAGTAGATATAATAAACAGCAAATCGAATCTAATCGAATTTGAGACCAACTTTGCGAATTCAGGAGATGTTAACATTAACACACTTTATTTTCCTGGGTGGTCTATAGAGCAAACAAGAAACACAAAAACCAAAACCTTGCATATAGGTAGAGATTATTTTATAAGAAAAAACAACATTGAGGGTTATAGTAAAAAGCAGGTAGATGGAACAATTTATCTTAAAGCACCAGAGGGAAAAACTTTTTATAAAATCTCATTTTCAGAAACTCCAATTAGAAAGCTAGGAAATTACGCAAGTATCGTTGGTTTTTCTCTAATACTCATCTTAATGACTTCGGGGTTGTATACAAAAAATTCTGAATAGGAACTTGGCTTAGGTGTTTAGCATCAATTGTTGGGATGTAAGCTTGAACTTCTTTCTATTTAATCTCATGTAATGATTGAAGAAACACTATAACTACTAGCGAAACCCAATATGGAATAGGGAGTTTCAGCACCCTTTTTGGGTGCCATTTTATTGTATTTTTAAAAAAATTTTTCAATCCCCATTTGGGATTAAAAACAAACCATAAAAAATCTTCGAATGTGATAATCAAAAAATATGTTTGCAGGATTGTGAGCTCGTTTTTGTAGGTAGGTTCTAATCCTAGGAAATATGGAAAATGAAGAAGGATGAAAAGAAGGGAGAACATATATACGTGATATCCGGTTATGTGGGGCCAGTGAGTAATTTTTTTTAGAGGATTATTTATTTTCCAGGTAGGTAAATTTTTTGCCCAACCATGATCCCCTTCAATTTGAATTTCAAGTAGTGCGAAAATGATTGAAACAAATACTGCGAACAAAAAATGCATGAAGTAAGTATATCAGCTGATATTGTAATATGTGTTTGTGTGATGGTATAAAATTCTCATGAGAAATACGATTATTTTATCCTCGTTAATGCTGTTGTTACTTTTTGGTTTTTATAAGGCAGAGGAGAGAAGTGTTTTTGGTCCAAGTGAATCTGGAAATGGAGAGATTTTAGGAGAGTCTGTTCCAGTCGAAAATATCGATAATGATATTACTAAAGCAATTAGAAAACAAAAGAATGATAATGTAGTTATTTTAGATGTTAGGACCACTCAAGAATATGAAGAAGAGCACGTTGTAGGTGCAGTGAATTGGGATGTAGAAAGAATAAAGAAAGATGAGTTTCCGGAAATACCTAAAGACTTTGAAATTTATATATATTGTCGAAGCGGAAATAGAGCGGATCAGGCACTAATACTAATGGAAAATGAGGGGTTTGAAAGTGTTGTGAATATAGGGGGACTAAGGGATTGGAAATTTATGGGTGGGAAAACAACTTTGGATAATTAGTCCTCTTTTTCAACGAACCCATTTCTGTTCATAAGCTCAAAAAAACTTTTGTTGTTTGGAAAACCCATTACCACATCCATTCCCATAACTAATGCTTCTGCTATGCTTATTTCTCCTTCTTCATACTGTCGAATAATTTCTTCAAAAAGTGCGTTAGCTTCTTCTTTAATTACGTTGTCTGTGTTGTTTGATATATTTTCTTTCACAAACGCATTATAAGGGTGAAGTCCAATTGTTTTGCTGTTAAATTTATTCAGCGCGAATAATGTTTTTATTTTTTTGGGCGTAAGAATAGGGTTGGAAAAATTATTTTTGTAAACTATGATGAACACATGATTAATTGGATTACGTTTATATTGACGGCTCTTGGTTTTGGAATTCTAATGTCCTTGAATTCCGATTACGAAGAAGAAAACACTGAGTTTTTTGAGTAGTTGCTGAAAAATAATTTTTTTAGTGAGACATTTTTGAAAGGATCAACTTTATTTGTATTATGGGATTTTTGTTGGCCTTAAATCAGGAAACATTATTTTAAGAAACTCAAAAGAAATGTTGCGTTGCTCACCCACCGCTGGCAACTCTTGCCAGTCAATAGATGGAGAAGCATTTATTTCAATCACACTGTAATTTTCTTCAGTTTGAACTTTAGAAATGTCTTTCGTCATATAGTCAATTCCAGCTAGGGATAACCCTGGTATAGCCTTCATTATTCTAGACACAATTTCATGCACACTGGAATGAACACAGCCTGTAACATCAACCGTATCTCCACCATCGTCGATAGGAGTAGGAGATTTTTTAAGAAGAAATATTTTCTTATTTTTTTCAACAATACTGTCAAGATTTAAACCTTGAGAATTTATGTGATCGATAAGTAATTTATTAATTACTATTTTTGAAAGGGGGTAGTATTCTCCTCGAAGTGGGTCTTTATTTTTTTCTATGATTAGCTCTTCAATTGTAGACTTACCATCTCCTATTAAATTAGCCGGAATCCTTCGCATTACTCCAAGTATTTTCTCTCTCGAGGTTAGTATTCTATACTCGTCACCAACAAACATTTCTTCTACAAGCACCGAGGTTTTTTTGCCACCATTGTATTGATTTATTTTATCAATTGACTCAACATATTCTTTCTTGCTAGAAATTCCAATTGAAACATTTTTCGCCTGACTTAAATTTGTAGGTTTAACAACAACTGGTTTCTTTAGTGAATTAAATACACTCAACCTGTAGCTATCTTTATCACTTCCTCGAATCAGAAAACCGTTACTAACGGAAATTCCGGACTTACTTAATATATTTCTTGTAATACGCTTATTATTGCAGCAATATACAGCCGAACTAGACGTTTCAGATGGTATTTGGAAATGGAAAAATTTAACGACTCCGTTATAGGTCAGTTTGTATAGTTTTGTATAAGGAATTTTTTCCCATTCAACCCCACATCTTTCAGCTTCTTTTAGAATAAGAATATTAGACAAAGGAACCCTTTTAATGTCCCTATCCCCATCAACAGTTTTGTATTTATAGAACATCTTTACCATACGCAAATCTCCTTTTGATCAAAAAACAGACAACAAAAAAATCTTTAATTTAAAGCCTACGACGGAACAGTAAAATACTATAAGATACTTTTATTGTACCATATAATTAAATTCATCTAAAATATTGACCAACCATGTAGCAAATTTTCTCCAATAAAGAAACAAGAAAACAGGTCGAGTATGAAGCGCATTATAACCAACCTTCTTGCGAAGCATGGGTTGGCTCTACTGGACGAGGTTGGAGAAGTTATGTTTCGCCAAAAAAATAAACCTGAACCCTATGACCACCAACCCCCTCATCTTCATCACTTTCAGGAATTGGTGAAACTACAACTTTGTCAACCTTTAGCCCACCACCCCTAAGAAGTCTAATAGCTTTTAGATCTTTTGTAATGTTTTCTGGAATCTCAGCGCTTTTTTGAGTTGACTCTACTTCGGCCAATATCCCAGATTGTCTTAGTTTATCAACACTGTCTGGCTCAATAACTGAACCATTAATTTTTTTACCGCTACCTACTATTGAAATAAATTCACTAACAATTTTTTTCCCCTCACCAGGCTTGTTTGATTTGATTTGGGAAATACTTATTTGATTCGAAATTAAGCCTGGTTCGTAGTCTAGCCATGCATTTTCTGATGAAATTGTTCTGGTTTCACCCCAGGATGATAACTCATACTTGCTTTCTGGGTTCATAATTGAAGTTTATCAAATATAAATATGAATACAAAGAAATAAATAGATTGATGAATGGGAATAATTTAAGAAAAAGCTGGCTCTCTTGGACGAGGTTGGAAAAACTACTTTGTTGCGAAAGCAAGTATCCTTGGTTGGTTAAATGATCCAGGAACTGGTTCAGTTTCAAGAACTTTTGTTTCAATGCTTGTGAAACCTGCATTAGTAAGCCTATGCTTCATTTCGTCTTTTGAAAAGTTATTCATGTAAGAAAGAAGCTTTTTGTTTGTATTTAGCCTCTTGTCATTTTCAATTTGATAGGGCTCTTCTTCCATGTCTTTTTTTGATCCGCCCCAAACTGCAAGTACAAACAGGCCTTTTGGTTCTAATGTTTTGTATATTTCGTTAAATAATGGATCTACCTCATCATCAGGGATGTGAATGATTGAGTAGTTTGCTATATACAGAGAGATGGAGCTTTCCTTTAAACTTGGCACAAACTTAACCATGTCCTCTGAGTTAATGCTTACCTGGTTTGATTGAGAATATTTTTCTTCAAGAGCCTTGCTAAACTCTGGTGTAAACTCATTTGCAATTATCTTATTATCAACACCTTTCTCTATTAGATAATCAACAACATTTCCAGGTCCACTTCCAAGATCAACCACACTCCCCTTCAAACTAAGTGTTTTAAGACGATCTATTGCTTTATAAATAAATATCTCAAAGTCTTCTCTATCTTTTCCAAAGTCTTCGGTATAGAGACTTGCGATAGATGAATAAGTTTGTTGAGTACTTTTCTTTTTACTGTCCATCCACTTTCCTGTTTGAGATTGAAAGAATTTGAGCACCCCATACTACTGTGCTGATCAGGAGCTTGTCCTTACTTACTTTATATAAACCCTCTTTTTCTTTGAGTCCTGTTGGGAATGGGTCGCTTATTAAGTATTCATCCCCTTTTTTATCGTACACAATGACAAAGTGACCAGTAGGCCTGCCTTTTATGCTGTCATATTTTGTTGTTCCGTATATTTTTCTTTTTTCCCAAAGCCATGATTCTTCAAGGCAACTCAAGACGACATTACCTTTATCTAATTCTTTATCAATGATTTTGGTTGATAAGTCCACAATTTCAAGCTTTCCACCTTCTTGTAAGTAGAAAAGCAAATAAAGAACATCTTTAATCCATTTGTTTTTGTGATTGTGAACAACCCATTTTTTTAATAGTTCAGCAATCTCTTTTTCACTTTTGCTTTTCCAGTCTGGAGAAATGTTGTAAGTGCATGAGGAGATAATCCTAACATCCAAACCAATATCCTTTACATGCCTGGCTAGTTGTGGAACGTGAGTGGGGTCGTCAACTGTGACACTTAAATCTTTTAATATCTTTTTTAAAGTTGTTTTTTTATTAAAGTGAGTGTAAATGTTTTGAAGACAACTTGGACCACATGTTTTTGATCCAGCTTTTTGTTTTTCGTTGGGAAAGGTGTTCATCTATTCTCCTTAATTATCATTTCTAGTAAATCAGGAAATTCACCATACCCATCTTTTGTTTGGAAGTGTCCAGAGTTTTCAAAAGGAGTAAAGGTTGCATTTACTTTTTCTGCTAACTCCCTTCCCTTGTCAAAATCAAGATATGGATCGTCTGTTGATTGTAGAATTGTAATAGGTGCTTTGTTATTTATTGCTTCGTAATCAAAACCACCTTTAAAAAAAGAAATATGTTCTTTTTTCAGGGCTGGCAGTAAATAGTCCCATGCTGCAACAAGGTAAGCTGATTTTAATTTTGAATCAGGCCTTTCCATGTATTTTAGTATTAGAGAGTTTGAAAGAGAGTGTCCGATTAAAACTGTATTTTTATTTGGATTTAATGACACTAACTTGTCCATCCACTCGTCTAATTTTGGCATAGCTGCATTTGGCATGGTGGGTAGCTCTACTTGCCAACCGTTATTTTTAAGCTCTTCTGTTAACCAAGGGAGCCATTCGTCTGTTGGTTTTTGATCCCATCCGTGAATAATTATTGCTTTCATTTAAACTCCTTGCTACTTAATTAAAAGAACACCGATGGAGGCAAGTGCTGCACCAATGGATTTTCTTAATAAATTCCTTCTCTCTTTTAGAAATATTGTAGCCAGTAATACAGTTAGTATGATCTCAGTTTTGAAAAGTGTGTTAATTTGAGAAACCAGACCCCCAGTTTCTATGGCAGAATAGTAGGCTACTCCTTGTATGGAGTAGAAGAACCCATATATCCAAAGATTTTTATCCGTTCGTTTGAGCGTGTTGAAAAGTTTAAGAGTGCTTTTTGGATATGATGCAGCCAGTATTAGTCCCGGAATCAATGACATAACAGGCATAAATGAAATTGCATCGTAACTTCTTAAAATAAAAGAGTCATTAACTACTGCAAACCCATAAAGTGTAGTACCAAGCAATGCTAATTTAGCACCTTTACTAAATGAGATTTTTTCTTTTTTTAACTCCACAACTAAAATTGCGAGAATGATAACTAATACACCTAGAAGTTGTTTTGGAGTTAATGTCTCTTTCAAGAAAATAAATGATGTAAGAATAACTATTAGTGATCCAAATCCAGTTAAGATAGTTTTCTCGGACGCACCGATAGTTTTCATTGCTTTAAAGAAAGTTATTGTTCCAAATCCATAACAAATACCGCTGAACAAGAAGTTGGGAAAGAGTAATTCTGTGGGAGGCATATTAAAACCTTTAATAAAGGCAAATACTCCAGACAAAACAGCTAGAGTAAATTGAAAAATTATTGAAGACACAATTGGATCACTGCTGTCCTTCTTCATAGTTATTCTTTGAAAAAGGTTAGCGATAGCGCTTGAAAAAATACTTATAAATGAGAATAAAATCCAACTCATTTCTAGATTATACCAATTTAGTGAGCTAATTATAAATGGATTGATAAATAGGTGAAATAATGCTTTACAAGCGTAGCTGGCTCTATTGGACGAGGTTGGAAATTATTAATAAGCCTAAGATAGGTTTTACTTTATATCTTATTAATTAGAGTTTTAAACAGCGTTTTACTGATATAATCCATTTTTATGACGAAAGAATTTAGGAGAAAGTGGAATACAACGGAGTTTTTAGATCTTAGAAGACAAAGAAATGATCTAAAGTTTCCTGAGCGAAGCTCTGAAGTTGATGAGCAAACCTACTTACATGCAAAAGCACAGGCAGATCAAGCAAGCCACTCTTCGGTATTAAGGTACAAAGGAGTTGTTCCAGCAGATTCTGAAGAAGCTAAAGCTAACGGAAGAACAAATCCAAATTGCATTGATGACTCTTATACAAATTTAATTTCTAGATCTAACGAAGAAGGAAACAATACGGCAATAAACTGGACAGTAATAGAGCCAGGCGAATAAGTAATTTCTTAAATAGATTGATAAATGGGCTAAATAATGCTTTACAAGCAAAGCTGGCTGTGTTGGACGAGGTTGGAAAACATTTTAGTTTGCATTTGGCATCTCAGTATTGATAAATTACAATGACTGTATGAATTATGAATACAAAGGTCGGAATCTAAAGGACTACATAGAGAGTGTTAAGGTGATGTCGGTTGCAGTGACTGATGAAGACAAGCCTGTGTCGTCAGTGGTTTTGTTTATGTTAGATAATGACCTCTGTTTTTATTTTTTGACGAAAAGAATAACTAGAAAAGCAATCGCCTTGGGTAAAAACCCAAAAATTAGCATATCACTCTGGCGAAAAAATGAATTACTTATAAATGCTTTTGGTGAGGCTCGGGAAATTCCAAATATTACTGAAAACAGTGATTATTTTGATAAGTTTAGAAAGCTAAGTCAGGAATACGGAAATGACTATTGGCCTTTGGAAGGTGTAGATGGAAGCGAATATGTATTGTACAAAATGATGACTCAGTGGATGAAAGTAGTAGATCTAAGTAGTTCTGGTGTGGGTATGGAGGAAGAAATAATCTACTTTGATTAGCAGTTGGTGCAAAACCTAGGTTTTAATGAAGCAAGCATGTACATATTTGAATATATTGCTTAATTCTAATTTGATGGCTGGGCTAAAACAAAGAAGTACATATAGTCGACAGTAATTCCGGTTGCACTGTCTGTGTTTGTTACCCATAATTCTATGTAATCATTGGTAGACATATTAAAATCGGCATGTAAAGCGGTAGATCCGATATCTGCCCCAGTTGAGACAAACCTCTCAACTGTTGAGGCTATCGCTGCTTTTTCCGAAGCGTTTCCATTTTTTACAACACGTAAACCGATTGTTTCATTATTGGCTACTGCGGTCATGGATACAGTTACAGCAATGTGTGCGTGAACATCCTCCGCACCAATGTAGCGCAATCTATTGTTTGTAGAGTTTGTATCCCAATTATTTAAGAAGATAGAGTCAGAAGTCCCAGCAGCTTTTACATAGGTACCTATGGTTGAAATTGTTGTTTGCGCTGAGGATGTAAAATAAATGCTGCCGTTACTGTACATTGCTCCCCTAGGTCCAAATGTTAAATTACCAGAACCGTCAGTTCGCAAGGCTTGACCACTGTTTCCGTCGCTAGTGGGCCAAGAAAACCCATCTAAGATGAGATTGCCTGTTCCTGATGGAGATAGTGAGATATTCTTGTTTGCGCCACCAGCACTGAGTGATAGAGGTCCATCACTTGAAATTGAGTTAATTTTGGTCAATGAAGTGATGTCGGAGTTTTCTCCAGTTGATGCACGAGATACAAACGAGAGTTGACCACTGCCATCAGTTTGTAAAACCTTTCCATTGTCACTATCGCTTGTTGGCCATTTCAATCCATCTATATTTACACTTCCATCACCCGTAGGTGATATGGTGATGTTTTTATTCTCTCCACCAGAGCTTAATAAAAGGTCCCCATAGCTGCTTATTGAGCTAATAGCGGACAGGGAATAAATGTCACTATTTGCTCCAGGAAGGGCCCAGTTTAGGCTATATCTTTTTAGTTCTGATTTTTGATTACTTTTGTCAGCGTTTAGTTTGTTAGTTTCTATACATTCTCTGGCATTTTCGCTTTTACAGATATCGGCAAACTGATTTTTTTGTGCATAGTAATTGTGGGCGGCAGATCCTAAAAATCCAGCCAATAATGGCAATAATACACTTGTTAATATCCTGAGCCATGATATTCGTTTCAATAAAGATTTTACCCTGTTCATACTAAAAAGAGTATAAACAAGGGTAGTAAATTACGTAAGGTGGAATGCGTTGGTGAGTAAAATATTTTGTATTAAAATCGGAGTGGAATTATTGTATTTTTTTTCTAACCACGTCCAATTCACACTACTCTCTTGTACGAAAAAAGCTGGCGGTCGTGGACGTTATACGGAACTTTTTGTAGAAATGAAGAGTTAGTTTAGAGATTCAAGTAACTTTTTGTGTACAAAACCATTGCTCGAAACAATGTGGGTAGAGTTAGTATCCCACTCCTCACCTTTAAAGTTTGTAACTTCTCCACCAGCTTCCTCAACGATTAAATTTGCTGCTGCAAATCCCCATGGATTTGTTGTTACTTTTATAAATCCTTCGATACGCCCTGCTGCAACTAAGCAGGTTTCATATGCTGATGAGCTGGTAATTCTGAATTGTTTTATTTTTTTATATAGGGAACTTACGTGTTGATCGGACTTGAATAATTCAGTTGAGTAAATAACCGATCTATCCAGACTCTCTTCATTAGATACTTTTGTTTTAACTCCATTTAGAGTAGTACCCTGACTTTTTTCTGCTACAAATAACTCATCTGATACAGGGTTGTAAACAATTCCTAAGATTACCTTATTTTTATTAGCTAATGCTATTGAAATTCCATATAAATTTATTCCACGACTAAAATTTACAGTTCCATCTATTGGATCAACAATCCATTTGTAGTCTGTATCTTCTTTTTTTTCTTCACTTTCTTCACCTAAAAATCCATAATTTGGAAAATCATTTATCAAAAGATTTTTAATTATGTTTTCACAATCTATATCTATCTGTGTAACTAACTCATCACCTTTTTTATAAAAAGTTTTATTTGTTTTTCCAAAATATTTGAGAGATTCTTTTGCTGCTGCTTTTATTGCATTAATAGCACAAGCTGTTTCTTGTTTTAGTTTCATAATGAAATTATATCAGTTTGAGGGGGTCATAGACTCTATCGGGAACTTTTGCTGCCGGGCTAGGACTTGAACCTAGAAAAACGGCTTCAAAGGCCGCTGTGATACCATTTCACCACCCGGCAATAGTCTATATAGTATAGAGAACTATTTTGGGACTTTGCAATTTTATCAGAACCAGTACTTTTTCCCAAGAATACAGAAAATGTATTATTTTAAGTTCTTGGTCATATAAGTTCCTTCTAATGCATATCCAAATTTTTTGTAGTATTCTCTTGTTCC
>JBHPHI010000004.1:0-41675 GCA_042569595.1 Patescibacteria group bacterium | reverse complement strand
GTTCACCTACTACTTGCTCTATCAGGGTCGGAGGGTGTGGCTAAAGAAATTATTCACAAGTATGCCAATAATCAGGAAATTGTGAGTCAATCTCAGGCAGTAGTCAATAGATTGCCTGTCATGGATGGTGAGCAATTAGAACCTCAAATAAGCCAATCTTTGGCAAGAATTATTAAGACAGGACAGTCAGAAGCAAATAAAAGAAAAGATGAATATATCTCTCAAGAAGTTTTATTGTTAGCACTCACATTGACAGAGTGCCAATCAAATGATATTCTCAAGAAAGTTGGAATAACATCCAAAGAAATTGAGAAAGAAATTGAAGAAATGAGACAAAACAGCCCAGTAACTAGTAGCTCGCAAGAAAGCACATATAAAGCTTTAGAAAAGTACGCCACAGACTTAACCCAACTTGCCAAAGAAGGAAAACTGGATCCAGTAATAGGTAGAGGCGAGGAAATAAGACGCATAATGCAAGTGCTTTCTAGAAGAACAAAAAACAACCCTGTATTAGTTGGGGAGCCCGGCGTCGGAAAAACTGCGATTGTAGAGGGGCTAGCGCAAAGAATAATAAAAGGGGACGTGCCAGAATCGCTAAAAAATAAAAAGTTATTAGTATTAGAAATGGCCTCAGTTTTAGCCGGGGCTAAATTTAGAGGTGAATTCGAAGAAAGATTAAAATCTATTATTGACCAAGTTCAAAAAGAAGAAGGTAAAGTAATTTTATTTGTAGACGAACTTCACACTGTGGTGGGGGCGGGTAGTGCAGAAGGGGCTGTAGACGCTGGAAACATGTTAAAGCCCGGGTTAGCAAGAGGTACTCTGAAGATGATCGGAGCCACCACAATCTCAGAATACAGAAAGCATATAGAAAAAGACTCAGCTCTAGAAAGGCGTTTCCAACCTGTTGTGGTACATGCTCCCAACGTTGAAGACACTATTTCAATTTTGAGAGGATTAAAAGAAAAATATGAACTTCACCACGGAATTCGTATTCAAGATGAAGCAATAGTTTCTGCGGCAAATTTATCCGACCGATACATTTCAGACAGATTTTTGCCAGATAAAGCAATAGATGCCTTGGATGAGGCGGCTTCTAGTCTAAAGATAGAAACAGAGTCAGAGCCAGAAATCATAGATAGCTTAAAGAGAAAGTTAACTCAGTTAGAAATAGAGGTGGCAGGACTAAAAAAAGAAAAAGACGAAGAATCAAAGCAAAAGAAATTAGATATCGAGAAAAAAATAGCGGACTTAAAGGAACAAAAAAACGAATTAGTAAAAAAGTGGGAAGAACAACAAAGAATCATAGAAGAGTTAAGAAAGTTAAGAAAAGAGCTGGAAAACCAAAATGTAAATCTTGAGAAAGCTGAAAGAGAAGTGAGATTAGAAGATGCTGCAAAAATAAAATATGGAAAACTACCAAAAACAAAAGAGGAAATAAAAGCTATAGAAGCCCAATGGAAAAATATTCCAGAAGAAGATAGGTTGCTAAAGGAAGAAGTTACAGAAGACGATATCGCCAAAGTTATTTCAAAATGGAGCGGAGTCCCCGTAGCAAAACTTTTAAAAAGTGAAGTAGAAAAACTAATAAATTTGGAAGAAGAGCTTAGAAAGAGAGTGATTGGGCAAGATGAGGCTTTAAAAGCAGCCGCAGACGCAATTAGACGATCCAGAGCAGGTATTGGAGATGAAAACAGACCTATTGCAGCATTTTTATTCTTAGGACCAACAGGAGTTGGTAAAACAGAAACAACAAAAGCTATTGCTGAGGTTCAATTCGCAGACGAAAAAGCCTTGGTGAGACTAGATATGAGCGAGTATTCAGAAAGACATTCTATAGCTAGGCTTATTGGAGCTCCTCCAGGGTACATTGGCTTTGAAGAAGGTGGGCAACTCACAGAGGCTGTAAGAAGAAATCCTTACACTGTTGTTCTTTTTGATGAAATTGAAAAAGCACATCCTCAAATTTTTAACACATTGCTGCAAATCTTTGATGAGGGTAGGTTGACTGATGGACAAGGAAAGACTGTAAATTTTAAAAATACTATTCTAATCATGACAAGCAATATTGGCTCAAAATACCTTCAAGAATCTGGAGGAGTAATCAGCAAGGAAATACAAAGCAAAGTAATGGAGACGACAGAAAACACCTTTCCGCCTGAGTTTATAAATAGGTTGGATCAAATAATCATGTTTGAGCCCCTCTCAAAAGAAAACTTAAGAGACATTGTGAAGATTCAGATAGAAAAAGCTGTAAAAAGACTTGAAAATCAAAATATTGTTTTAAAGATTGATGAAAGTGTTCAAAAACGCCTGGCTGAAGAAGGTTATGATCCAGTCTATGGAGCAAGACCTCTCAAGAGACTTATTCAAACACTCATACTTGATCCTCTAGCAATAAAGATATTACAAGAGGGTATAAGTGACACAACAATCAAGGTTTCTTCTAAAGGCAAAAAGATAGTATTTTCTAACTAATTTAAAATTATAGGATATCAATATTTGTCATACTATGTATGATATTTCCTCTAGTAGAGTAAAAGTTTACTCAAGTTACACATCAAATACATACTGCACATTAAATATTCATTGCATGTTAACTCGAAGTTTTCTAGGATACATGTAATATGACAAAAATATCAACAGACTATTACTTAGATCTTCTTGAAAACACCCTGGGTGCATGGCAGAATGGAAGTGAAAAGAAAATCCATAAAGTTCGTCAGGACCTTATAGACCACTTAGTAGATAAGTACGGCCTTAACGAGTCAGACGTAGCTCACTTAAGATAAATGAAAATAATAAAGACAACCACCATCATTTTCCAACAACTCATCAATAAGGAGGTGGCTTTGTCGTAAGTTAAAAACAAAAAGTTAATAAACGACAAAGCTAGCAACCACTGCTAGCTTTTTTCATTTTAGATCCTCCTTTTTCAAAAAAAAGGAGAGGGTAAAAGACAATAATTTTAAAATAATATAGAAAAGAGGTGATAAAAAATGAGCAAAAACAAATATAGCAGCCATTTAGAGTTAGCGCATTTAGTTAGAGCAAATATATCTGCTCCAACAAAGTATAAATTAATACAGAAAGCGCAGGAACGACTTGTTCAGTCGTTAGAGGCTGCTGGAGCTGTGTCTGCAAAAGAAGCAGATGAATTATTAATATAAAGTATCAATGAAGAAAAATATTAGAATTTTTAAATATTCAAACACAAACCCTAAGTCTGGGTGGTATACTACTTTTGTTGTAATTACCCAACAACAAAACAACATCCCTTAGGGTTAGTTTGGATACTTGTATTCGAACTAGCCACCGGCTAGTTTTTTGTTTTAAAGGAAAAATGAGTAAAAAAATTCAAATTGACGATAAGCTACTAAAACACACAGCAAAATTAGCAAAAATTGATGTATCTGAAGAAGAGTTGGAATCTTATGTTCCTCAATTAGTAAATATTGTTAATTATGTTGAACAACTAGAGGAAGCTGACACAAAAAATACAAAGCCAACTTATCAAGTAATTGATGACCAAGTCAATGTATTAAGAGAGGATGAAATTAAACCAGGACTAACTCAGGAAGAGGCCCTTTCGCAAGCAACGCACACATATAATGGTTATTTTATTGTTGACAAGGTTATTTAAAATGAAGAACGATTTAAACTACATTATTTCAGAAGTAGATAAAAGCGGGTCTGTTACCCATAAAGACAATTACTTAATAAAAGGGACAAAAACCACTGCTGCATCAAAAGTTTTAGAAAACTATCAGGCTCAATACACCTCAACAGTGGTAGATCTAATAGAAAAAGAAGGCTACAGAACTAAAGCAAAGGTCAATCTAGACGCTTGGGCTCATGGAGCTAGTGGAGAAAACTCTGATTTTGGTCCTACAAAAAATCCATGGAATCCTAAAAAAACCCCGGGGGGTTCTTGTAGTGGCTCAGGAGCTTCAGTTGCCGACGGCTATGCTGAATACTCATTTGGAACAGACACGGGTGGGTCTATTAGGCTTCCTGCTTGTTTCACAAATACTGTAGGTTTGAAACCGACGTATGGATCTCTGAGTAGATATGGAATTATAGCAATGGGAAGCAGCTTGGATTGTCCCAGCATAATTTCTACTTCTGTGGAAAAGGTAAAAAAGATATATGAAGCTTGCTCAAAAGAAGACTCAAAAGACTCTAATACTCAACTAAAGACTAGGGAAAAAGAAAAAGAATTTAATTTCAGAGAAAGTCAAAAGATTACCATAGGAATTCCTGACGAGTATTTTTTAGAGGGTTTGGATAAAGAGGTAAAAGAAGTGGTTACTAAAGCAATAGATACTTTAAAAAATCAAGGACACGAATTAGTAAACATTTCATTGCCGCACACAAAATATGGAATTGCCGTTTATTATTTAGTTATGTCTACCGAGGTTTCAAGTAATTTATCAAGATATGATGGCGTAAGATATGGAAAAAATAGAGGAAGTTTTGGTCAAGAGGCTGAGAGAAGAATATTACTAGGCACATTTGCATCATCTTCAGGATATTCATCTAAATATTATGAAAAAGCAGCTAAAGTAAGAACCTTGATTAAAGATGATTTTACAAAAGCTTTCAAAAAGGTAGACGTAATTATGGGGCCAGTATCCCCAACTCCTCCCTTCGATTTAGGAGAGCGAGTAAACGACCCACTAAAAATGTATTTGTCAGATGTTTTAACGGTTAATGCGAGTTTGGCTGGAATTCCCTCCCTTGCTTTGCCGTGCGGATTTACGAAAAGTGACTTGCCGATTGGAATGCAGATCATTGGACCAAGATGGAGTGAGGAAGTACTCTTCGGATTAGGATCTCAGTATCAAAAAACTACAGATTGGCATACAAGGAGACCAAAGTCATGAAAGTGGAAAAGCCAGTAGTAGGATTTGAAATACACGTCGAACTCGAAACTAAAAGCAAGATGTTTTGCGGTTGCCCAGCTGATCATTTCGGAAAGAAACCAAACTCTCAAACATGTCCCGTTTGTTTGGGTTTGCCTGGGGCTTTGCCTGTTTCAAACGAAAAAGCAGTTGACTGGACAATAATGATCGGGATGGCTCTAAATTGCAAAGTAAATAAAGTGAGTAAGTTCGATCGAAAACATTATTTTTATCCAGATCTGCCAAAAGGGTATCAGATCAGTCAGTACGACAAGCCATTTTGCACTGGCGGGTACCTAGACACCACGGATGGGAGGGTAAGAATTACTAGGGTGCATTTAGAGGAAGACACAGGCAAACTTCAACATAAAAACATAAAGGGAAAAGACGCTTCTTTGGTTGACTTCAATAGAAGCGGTGTTCCTTTGGTAGAAATTGTTACAGAACCAGACATAAAATCTTCAAAACAGGCAAAGGAGTTTGGTCAAAAATTAAGATCAATTGTAAGAAGCCTTGGCGTATCAGATTGCGACATGGAAAAAGGAACCATGAGGCTAGAGGCAAATATATCTCTAGGTATGAGTCTGGGATATAAGGTGGAAGTAAAAAACGTAAACTCCTTCAGATTCATAGGAAGATCAATAGATTATGAAATTGAAAGACAGAAGAAGTTAATCGAAAAGGGTGAAATTCCTACACAAGAAACCAGGGGGTGGGATGAGTCATTAAACAAAACAAAATCTCAAAGAATAAAAGAAGAGGCCGCTGATTACAGGTATTTCCCAGAACCAGACATTCCCCCAATTCACATATCAGAAGAGCAAATAGAGAAAATTAGGTCTCAAATCCCTGAACTTCCAGATGAAGTAAAGAAAAGGTGGATAGACCTTGGGATGAGAGAGGACTATGCGGCTCAATTATCAGTAAACTCAAACACATCCAAGTATATTGACGAAGTAATTAAGTCGTGTAAAAAAATGAATGTAGGTCTTCAAAAAGCTGTTGGAATGATAGTAAACAATCTAGTAGATATAACGAAAGTAAAGCCAGAAGAAATTCCAAACATCATAAAAAAAGAAGCTGATAGCAAAATTGCAGACACTGGCCAATTGGAAGAAATAGTGAAAAAAGTAATAGATCAATTACCAAAAGTGGCAAAAGACTACCAAGAAGGAAAAGATCAAGCTATAGGGGCCCTAATTGGAAAAGCCATGGCTTTAAGCCAAGGAAAAGCAGACGGAAAACTTCTAAAGCAAATCTTCGAAAGCAAGCTCAGAAGCTAAACCTAAATATTGTAAACCAGATTTTGCTTAAAGTAAGGCTACAATTTTGCTTTTCAGTTGGTAGTATAAGAATAATATGAGTGACTTTGTTCATCTGCATGTCCATACAGAATATTCTCTTTTGGACGGTTTATCTCAAATAAAAAAACTAATAAAAAGAACTAAAGATAACGGTCAAAAAGCCGTAGCCATAACAGATCATGGCGCAATGCATGGGGTAGTAAAGTTTTTCAACGAAGCAAAAAAACAAGATGTTAAAGCCATTATAGGCGTAGAGGCCTATATGAGTGAGTTTGACCACAAGAAGAAGCAAGTAAGAATGGGTTCTGACGCCTATCACCTTCTTTTGCTGGCAAAAGATTTAACTGGCTACAAAAACTTAATGAAGCTTATATCTACTGCAAACTTGGACGGTTTTTCATACAAACCAAGAGTTGATTTTGAACTCCTAAAAAAATACAAAGAGGGAATCATTTGCACAAGCGGATGTCCCTCAGGTCTGATTCCAAAAAAATTGAGAGAAAATAAAGACAAAGAAGCGAAGGAATGGACAAAAAAATTTCATGATTTATTTGGCGATGATTTTTATATAGAAATTCAAAACCACCCAAACTTAAAAGACTTAGAAGAAGAACTAACTCCAAAATTAATAGAGCTATCAAAAGAATTTGGTGTTCCGCTTGTAGCTACCAATGACGTTCATTATGTCGATGAAGATGATGCAGATGCTCAGGATGCTCTTTTGGCAGTTCAAACAAGAAAAACCATAGATGATAAAAATAGAATGTCTATGATAGACTCTCCTGATTTTTATCTAAAAACTACAGAGGAAATGCAAAAACTTTTTAGAGAATATCCAGATGCCCTGGAAAACACCGTCAAAATCGCAGAAAAATGCAACGTAGAAATTCCCACAGGAAAAATGATTTTTCCAAACTATCCTATTCCTGATGGGTTTGATGAAGCTTCTTACCTAAAAAAATTCGTTTATGACCGCGTTAAAAATAGATATAAAAAACCCACACAAAAAGTGCTTGACAGAATTGAGTACGAGCTTGGAGTCATTGCAGATAAAGGATATTCGACATACTTTTTAATTGTTCAAGATTTTGTTAATTGGGCTAAAGATCAGAAAATAAGGGTGGGGCCAGGTAGGGGATCTGCTGCCGGCTCCATTGTTTCCTATATTACCGAAATCACAGACATTGATCCCTTACAGCACGACATTCCATTCGAAAGGTTTTTAAATCCTCAAAGACCTTCTCCGCCCGATATAGATATTGATATAGCAGATGAAAGAAGAGATGAGGTTATCCGATACACAACAGAAACTTACGGCGAAGACAAAGTGGCTCAGGTAATTACTTTTGGAACAATGGAGGCCAGGGCTGCAATTAGAGATATTGGAAGGGTTTTAGGTTTAACCTTTTCCGAGACAGATAAGATTGCAAAACTTATTCCGCAAGGGTTTTCCATAGAAGAATCAGTTGTTGGTGTAATGGAAATGCAGGAGTATTACAAACAGCCAAAGTTTAAAAAACTTCTTGATTTAGCCAAAAAAGTGGAAGGTAACAGCAGGCATTCATCTGTTCATGCAGCAGCTGTTGTTATTTCCGACAAGCCATTGCCAGAATACACTCCCATCCAAAGAGAATCCCGAGGAGGAAAAATAGTTACTCAGTTTGACATGTACGACCTAGACTTAAACGTAGATGAAACTGCAATAGGCCTACTTAAAATGGACTTCCTAGGGTTAAGGAATCTCTCCATTCTAGGTAGAGCGATTGAGCTTGTGGAAAAAAAGAGAAAAAAGAAAATCAAGCTGTCCGACATCCCTTTGGACGATTCAGGAGTATATGAAATGATCTCTAAAGGTCACACCACAGGTGTGTTTCAGCTTGAATCTTCGGGAATGAGGAGAGTAGCAAAAAAACTAGAGCCAAGTAGGTTTTCGGACCTTACAGCTATGGTGGCCTTATATAGACCAGGACCTATGGAGCTGATAGATACTTTTATTGGAGGAAAGAAAAACCCAGAAACCATAAAATATCCACATCCGGATTTAAAGCAAGTGTTAGAAGAAACTTACGGAATTCCGGTATATCAAGAGCAAGTTCTTCAAATTGCAAATGTAATGGCAGGATACTCGCTAGGAGAAGCAGATATCCTAAGAAGAGCGATAGGAAAAAAGAAGAAATATATATTAGATAAAGAAAAAAAGAAATTTGTAGCAGGAGCTAAGAAAAAAGGATACACCGAAAAAATTGCAACAAAGATATGGGGGTTTATAGATAAATTTGCAGGTTACGGCTTCAACAAAGCTCATTCCGTGAGCTACGCTATGATCGCATATCAAACAGCATACATGAAGGCAAACTACCCCCTTGAATACATGACGGCCCTTTTTACCATCGAATCTCATTCTCATTCAGCAAGCAAGGAAGAAAAAATGAATCTCGTTGTTGAAGATTGCAAGAGGCTAAATATTGAACTTTTGCCTCCACAAATAAACAAATCATATTTAGCTTTTACCATGGAAAAAGCCACCGAAAAAGGCAGGTTAGGGGCCATAAGATTTGGAATGTCAGCTATAAAAAATGTCGGGGATGTAGCTGTGGAAAATCTTCTAGAAGTTCGGGAAAAAGAAGGTGAGTTTTCTTCACTCACAGACTTCTTCTCTAAAGTAGATAACAGAAAGTGCAATAAGAAGGTAATTGAAAGTCTAGTTAGAGTGGGTGCAATGGACATATTTGGTAAAAGATCTTCTATATTGGCAGGCTACGAAGAAATTCGTGGCAAAGCAGCTGATAAACAGAAAAAACTTTCAATTGGTCAGGAAGGTCTATTTGATTCAGTAGCAAAAAATGAAAAAATTGAGATAAAAGACAATCTTCCAGAAATGGATGAAATTCCAGACTCTGAAATGTTAGCTGCAGAAAAAGAATTATTAGGTTTATATCTAACAGATCACCCCCTAGCACACTCCATGAAAGACGTTAGCGATGCTACCGATTCAAAAATCAGTCAGTTAGATCCTATAATTCATACAAACCAAAAAACCACCATAGGCGGAATGATTGCGTCTGTCAGGAAGATATTTACCAAGAAAAATAACTCCGAAATGGCTTTTGTTTCTCTAGAAGATGACACGGGCAGCATAGATTTAGTAGTGTTTCCAAAAACTTATGAAAAAACGAAAAGATTTTGGATGGAAGAAAAAATAGTAATTGTAAAAGGAAAACTCGATGAAAGAGATGGAAAATCATCTTTTTTAGTCGATGATGTGTATGAGTTATCAGCAGTGCAAAGCAAAAGCACAATAAAAATAAATATTCCGAGAGGAACAGGAAAAGCTGTATTGGCAAAAATTGGTACAATTTTAAAAGAAAACCCCGGCCAAGAAAGAGCTCAAGTTATCATTCCAAACGGAGGAGATGATAAAGTGCTCGATTTGCCATACACGATCAATTATTCAGATGTTGTAGAAAGGAAAATAAACAACCTTTTAGTTGAGTCTCAAAATTAATATGAAAATTTTCTCTGGAAGATCAAACAAAAAATTAGCTGAAAACATTGCGAAAAAATTAGATATTGAATTTGGTGCTGTTGAACTATCAAGATTTACAAACAATGAGTGTAGGGTTTGGATAAAAGACCAGGTTCCAGAAAAAGTCATCCTTCTTCAGTCTTTTTCAAATCCAGTTGATCATCACATTATTGAATTTTGTCTTATGGCAGACGCTCTAAAAAGGAAAGGCGCAAATGAACTTACAGCTGTTATTCCTTGGCTTGGATATTCAAAACAGGATAAGGTATTTAGGTCAGGAGAGCCATTATCAGTGAAGGTGGTTGCAAAGATTATACAAACTACTCCAATCAGAAAAATTCTCACTTTAGATCTTCATAATCCAGCTATTATGGGATTCTTTGAAACCCCTCTAGAAAACGTGAAAGCAAGTTCTTTATTTTTAGAATTTTTCAAAAAAGAATTAAATCAGAAAGATTATGTGATAGTAAGTCCAGACGCTGGCGCTGTGAAGACCTCAACAAATTTTGCCAATAGCTTAGATATTAACGTTGCATATCTAAACAAAAAAAGAGATCTGGAAACTGGAAAGGTTTCTATCGTAGATATAGATAGAGATATCTCTGGAAAAGACGCTCTTATTATCGATGACATGGTTGTTACAGGATCAACTCTACTTGAGTCCGCCAAGTACTTGAAAGAAAAGGGGGTCAAGTCAGTAACTGTGGCCGCTACTCATCACTTATTTTTGGACGGAGTACAAGAAAAGATTGATTCATCGGAAATTGATAGAATTATTATTACAGATTCTGTGCAAAAACCTGAGAAAGTTAACTCTAGTAAGCTTATTGTTTTAAGTGTTGGCAACCTCATTGCTTCATACCTAAAATAGGTGTTAAAATACCCTATGCAAGACAACAATACTCCATACATTTTCGTTTCAGGTGGTGTCCTTTCCGGACTAGGAAAGGGTGTTGCTAGTGCTTCATTAGCTCTTCTTCTAAAGTCCCGTGGATACAAAGTTACTATCGTAAAGTGCGAAAACTATCTAAACATAGACGCAGGCCTCATAAACCCCATAGAGCACGGAGATCCTTTTCTGTGCGAGGATGGCACAGAAGCCGATATGGATCTTGGCACTTATGAAAAATTCTTAGATCAAGATATTTCTAGAAGAAATTTCATTACCATGGGTCAGGTGTATCAAGCCGTTATTCAAAGAGAAAGGAATTTCGGCTATGACGGTGAGGATGTTGAAGCAATCCCTCACGTAACAGATGAAATTATTGAAAGAATAATTGATGCAGGGGAAAAAGAAGAGGCAGAGATTGTTTTAATCGAGCTTGGTGGCACAGCCGGAGAATATCAAAACTCACTGTACTATGAGGCCTCAAGAATAATGCGTGTTGCAAGAGACTTAAAAACCTTACACATTCATGTCTCCTACCTTCCAGTTCCAAAACACATCGGCGAACCCAAAACCAAACCAACTCAATTGTCAGTCAAAATTATGAACGGAATGGGTATTCAACCAGAGTTTATTTTAGCAAGGTCCGCCAAACCAATTGACGACAGAAGAAGAGAAAGATTTGCCTTGTTCTGCAATGTGAAACCCGAACACATTATAGATGGTCCGGATGTCAATTCCGTATATCTTATCCCGGGTATTTTCAGAGATCAGGATTTTGACGGCAAGGTTTTAAGAGCTTTAGGTATGGAAGAAAAAACTCAAGACATGAGTAGATGGGATGAGTATGTTGAAAAAACCAAAAAGAAAAAAACTAAGAAAGCTATTATTGGGATTGTTGGCAAATATTTTGCCACAGGTGACTATGATTTGAAGGACTCATATGCGGCATTGTACGACGCCTTAGAGCACGCCGCCACCAACGAAGAAATTGATCTTGAAATCAGAGGAATAAATAGTAAAGAAATAGAAGAAAATGGTATAGACAAGTTAAAAGATTTACAAGGAATAATAGTTCCAATTGGTTGGGGATCCAGGGGCGTTGAGGGAAAAATCAAGGCAATTCAATACGCAAGAGAAAATAAAATTCCATATTTAGGTCTTTGTTACGGAATGCAGTTGGCTGTTGTAGAGTTTGCAAGAAATGTGATTGGCTGGGAAGACGCGCACACACAAGAAGTAGATTCAAAATCTTCCCATCAGGTTGTTCATGTTATTCCAGAGCAAGAGAGAATCCTTGAAAATAGAGCCTACGGTGGAACTATGAGGTTGGGTGGATGGGAGTGTGTGGTGAAACAAAACACAAGGGCATGGGAGGCATACGTCAAACACGGTCAGTTTACAGACAAAGAAAAAGGAATTTCATCAGAAAGACATAGACACAGGTATGAGTTTAACGACGAATTCGAAAAAGAAATAGAAGAAGCAGGGCTAATAATAGCTGGCAGATCAATAAAAGAAAATTTGGTTGAGTTAATAGAGCTACCAACAGATAAACACCCTTTCTTTATAGGTACACAGGGTCATCCTGAATACAAAAGTAGACCCCTTAGACCACATTCATTATTTACAGAATTTATCAAAGCTTCAGAAAACAACAAATGAATCCTGTTATCATAGAAGAGCAAGAATACTTGTATCCAAATTGGCAAAAAATGGGTGAGATAACGGTCTCTCTCGCCAACAAAATCAAAGAATCTGAAAAAATTTTTGATAGAGTTGTTGCCCTTGCTAAGGGAGGACTCAGTTGGAACAGGCAACTTCAAGATCTTCTTAATATAAAAAATGCCTCAAGTATCCAAGTAAGATTTTACAAAGGCATTAACAACACTCAAAAACGTCCAATAGTTGTCCAATCTCTCCCTGTCACTATAGAAGATGAAGACATTTTAATATTTGATGATATTGCAGATACTGGTGAATCTCTGAAAATGGCCAAAGAGTATCTTTTAAATCACGGAGCTAAAAGCATAAAAACAGCAACCATGTTTGAAAAACCATGGAGCAGTATTAAGCCAGATTATTTTGGAGAAAAGACCGAAGCTTGGGTTATTTTTCCCCATGATGCTGTAGAAAATATCATGCTTTTAAAGAAAAAGTGGGATAAAATCGGTCAAGAGGAATTTGAAGATAGGATAAAACAAATTGGTATAGATGAAAGTATCATCAAAAGCTATCTTGCTTCCACCACTTCCACCTGATAAAATACCCAAGTTATTCGATTAGTCGAAGAAAACAATATAAAGTAAGATATACTAAATCACATGGCAAACAGTTTTAAATACAAAGAAGAAACATTCGGCGTAGGCGACACGATCAACGTTATTATTAAGGTGCAAGAAGGCGAAAAGACCAGGCAGCAGACATTCACTGGCTTACTAATTGCTATCAAGGGCAGGCAAGAAAACACCTCCTTTACTGTCAGGAAAATTGGCACGCACGGAGTTGGTGTAGAAAAAATATTTCCAGTTTTATCACCAGATATTACCAACATCACCCTCAAAGCCAGAGGAAAAGTCAGAAGATCAAAACTATACTATCTAAGACAAAGGACGGGCAGAGAAGCTCTTAGGGTAAAAGCAGTCAAAGTAGAAAAGAAAAGTGACACTGCAAAAAAAGAAGCTGGGCCAAAAGGGCGAAAAACAAGCAAAAAAACTGCTTCAAAATAAAGGCTATAAGTTCATAACAGCCAATTATCACACAAGGTATGGTGAGATTGATTTAATCTTCCAGGATGAGGGTCAGTTAGTTTTTGTTGAAGTCAAAACCAGATCAAGCAACATACTTGGAAATCCCGAAGAAGCGATTACAAAAGAAAAAATAAATCATCTTAGAAAAGCCGCTCATATCTTTTTAAACTCAAATCCCAAGCTACCTCAGTTCGCAAGGTTCGATGCAGTTTCTATCTTAGGAAGTAAAGCAGATCATTTCGTAAATATTTCTCAATAAATTAGTTTACAATAAACAGATGAATATTGCTGTAGATGTGGATGACGTATTAGCAGCTCTTCACTCCAAACTAAACGACTACTACAACCTAAAATACAACAAAAATCACGTATATGATGAATACGATAACTACTTTCTTGGAAAAATTTGGAACGTAAGGGGCGAAAAAGTAATAAAAATAATTGAAGATTTTTACGAATCTGATCTGTTTCATGAAATCCTTCCCATTGAGGGATCTCAATCAGGAATTAAAAATTTAAAAAATCACAATCTCTTTGTGGTTACATCCAGGCCAAAAAGCATAGAAAAAGAAACAATAGATTGGATTAATAAGTATTTCCCAAAAACCTTCAAAGAAATCATTTTCACAGGTCAAGCAACTAGAAAAACAGGCCCGAAAATAACTAAAGCTCAACTTTGTCTAGATAACAACATCGATATTATTATTGAAGACTCTCCTTGGTACGTTAAGGAATGCGCTGAAGTAGGAGTGCCTTCAATTATCTTAAACAGACCTTGGAACCAAAAATACGAAAGCCCAGTCATAGCAAAAAGAGCAGATGAATGGAAAGGAGTTGTTCAGATAGTAAACAACTTGTGAGCCCGGTAGGAATCGAACCTACGACGCACAGCTTAAAAGGCTGTCGCTCTAACCCCTGAGCTACGGGCCCATCCAACCTAAGAATTTTACCTCAACAATCTATATTTTCCAACAATTCAAACACCATGTATAGTGGATTTATGAAATACGCACTCATAACTGGCGCAAACTCCGGCATAGGAAAAGAGTTTGCAAAATTGTTCCACGAAAAAAAATATCATTTAGTTTTGGTTGGTAGAAACATCCAGGAACTAGAAAAAGTACAAAACGAATTGAAAAATAAAAAATTAAAAATAAAAATAATAATCCAAGATCTAAAAGATTCTAATGCCGCTGAAAAAATATACAAAATCACCAAGAAAGACAAGATTTTTATTGAGGTACTAGTGAACAACGCAGGTTTTGGCGATTTTGGCCCATTTGAAAGCGCCGACCTCAAGAAGATAACAGACATGTTGCAGGTAAATATAGTAGCTTTGACCCAATTAACTCACTTTTACCTAAAAGACATGGTAGGGTTTAAAACTGGAAAAATTCTAAACGTCAGTTCAGTGGCAGCATTTCTTCCAGGACCTCTGATGGCAGCTTATTATGCCAGTAAAGCCTACGTGCTTCATTTCTCAGAAGCAATTGCCGAAGAACTAAGTGACAAAGGCATAGTTGTTTCCGCTCTTTGCCCAGGAGCCACAAAAAGTAACTTTCAAGAAACTGCAAAAATGACTCATTCCAAAATAGTTACTTCAGGCGGGGGAATGGCGACCAGCAGGGAAGTAGCAGAGTTTGGATACAAAGAACTCATGAAAGGTTCTGTTGTTGCAATTCATGGATTAAAAAACAAACTAATGATTCTCCCAGCCAGACTAATGCCTAGAGGAATCATTGCAAAAACCGTCAAAAAAGTTCAGGAAGAAAAATAAAACTTGTGACCCCACAGAGAATCGAACTCTGGTTTTTGGGATGAAAACCCAATGTCCTAACCACTAGACGATGGGGCCAGGTCAACTTATGAATTATCCCAGAGGGGATCAAATATTTCAACCAAGCATTAAAATCACTTCTTCTTAAAAACTTCCAAAATCTTTCCAGCTCGATATGGATTTTTGTTGTACTCAAATCCCGCAAACTTTACTCACACTTTATCTACTGAGCTGCCATGCAACTTTAGTTGGATTACTCTTTCAAAACTATCTATATTTACGAGCATCTCTTTTTGCAACTCATCTCCTGAATAATCAAACAGTTCAAAAACGGTCTTGCCTACAAAATGAGCTACGGAGAACCCAGACTCTTTAGCCACATCCTCCTTCATATAAACAAAGGAAAGATCAAACAAACCAATAACGTAGTCAGGATCAGGCATGACGGTATTTGCTCTCTCGAGTAGGTTCTCTTGCACGCACTCATAATACAAGATTAAAAATTAAAAGCAAATTGCTTTTTGTGACTTGAGGAGTTTTGTTGTAAAATCTCGGTGTTGATATTTAAGTCTAATACACATATAATATGTATTAATTAATACGTGTTGTATCAAACTTAATTGTATTGATATAACCCATATTAAAGACTCACGATGTGAGAATTAAAAGTTAATACTAGTTTTAACTCCGTATTACATGATAAATATAAACTATTATCAATAAGCGGAATATTGAAGTATGGCTGGAAATCTACACATATCAATAAACGCCGAAAAAGTCTTCGAAGTCGCCGGCGTCCCAATTTCCAACTCAATTTTAACCACGTGGATAGTTTTAGTAGTAATCCTATTATTAGCTTCAAAAACCTACAAAGAATTCAAAAAGGCAAAGTTTAACGATAAGCCTTCAAGGTTCCAAAGTCTTATGGAACTCATTATTGAAGGACTCTTCAATCTAGTAAAAAGCACAGCGGGCGAAAATAAAAAGGCCCGCTCTTTTTTTCCCATAGTTTCTACCTTCTTCATTTTCATAATCTTAAGTAATTGGATTGGGCTTTTTCCAGGGGTAGGCACCATTGGTTTTCGCGAAAAACATGAGGTCACAGATAAACATGTGGCAGAGGAGTCTCACGAAGAAAATATTGCTCTAATGGAAGAAGTAGACACTCATGAAACAGAAGAAGAATTAAATGAAGTGGTAGATGAGCATGCTGAAGAAGAGTATGCAGATGAAGCCATGGCGACTGCCGACGAGCATGAAGAGGAAAACAAAAGTGGACACGATGGCCCAGCTTTTGTGCCCTACTTCAGGGGACCTACCGCAGACTTAAACACCACCTTAGCCTTAGCGTTTTCTTCCATTGTTCTAGTTCAGTTTGTTGGATTTAAATTCTTGGGGTTAAGTTATTCAGGTAAATTCATAAATTTCTCAGGCCCGATAGACTTTTTCGTCGGGATCTTAGAGCTATTTTCAGAAATTTCAAAAGTAATTTCATTTGCTTTCCGTCTTTTTGGAAACATGTTTGCTGGAGAAGTGCTTCTTGCTGTTATTGCATTTCTTGTGCCATTATTTGCACCGTTACCGTTTTTAGGCCTAGAAATATTTGTAGGCTTTATCCAGGCACTTGTTTTCTCAATGCTCACCCTGGTCTTTATGAATCTAGCAACTATTAGTCATAGTCAAGAACACTAACGTGATTACTAATTATTAATTATTAATATAGGAGAATTAAAATGACCGACAACTTCGTAACTGGCATGACAGTTGTTATTGGTGGGTTTGCCCCAGCTATAGCGATCGGTATGATCGTTTCCAAAGCTATGGAAGCTATTGGAAGAAATCCAGAAGCTGCTGGAAAAATTCAAACCAACCTTATTTTAGGTGTAGCTTTTGCAGAAGCTATTGCAATCTACTCTCTAGTGGTTGCTCTTGTTATTAAATTTGTATAAACACAAAGGAAAAAGCCGTGGAAATTAATCTACAACAATTTCTATTGCAGATTGTAAACTTTGGGATAGTCTTTTTTGTCCTATCGAAGTTTGCTTATAAGCCAATTTTAAAAATATTGGATGAAAGGGCAAACAAAATTAGCGATGGGCTAAGAGCAGCAGAGAAAAGCTTGCAAGAGCAGATCAAAATAGAGCAGACCAAGCAAAAAGAGCTTGCAAAAACTCAAAAAGAAGCTGCAAAAATCCTTGAAGAAGCTAACAAAAAAGCTGAAGGTCTCTCAAAAGAGATGATTGAACAAGCGAAAGCCGAAAGCAAAAAAGTCATTCAAAATGAAGAGAAACAGCTAATGGCCAGGCTTGAAAAGGAAGAAAAGAGACTTAAGGGTGAAGTGGCAAGCTTGGTTTCAGAAACCACTCAAGCAGTTTTAAAAACTGGTTTGAGCGCCAAACATCAAAAAGAAATTCTAAAAAACCAAATAAACGATCTCAAGAAATTAAAAGTTAAATAATGAAAACAAAAAACAGCAAAGCTACGCAAGTAACTCGCGGACTGATTGAGTATCTAAAAAAATCAGGTCAGTTGAATATATTGCCACAACTTGTAAAAGAAACTCTAAGAAAGAGTCAGATTGAGTCTGACCCATCTTTAGCAGTTATTACCACGGCTGTGAAATTAACCAGTCAAGAGCAAAGTCAGATAAAAAAAACTTTGTCTAAAGTGATTGGGGTTGAAATGAAAGTTAAAAATGTCGTCAACCAGGGCGTGATAGCCGGGATGCACGTGAAGATTGGCGACAAGGTGATAGACAACACCATACAAAACAAAATAACAAAATTAGGTGAGAAATTAGCGCAATGAAAAAAACAACGGTTTTAGATATCGCCAAAGCGATTGAAAAAGAGATTCAAAATTTTGCTCCATCCCTTGAAGCAGAAACGGTGGGTCAAATAATAGAAGTTGGTGACGGTATCGCCATAATAAACGGCTTATCAGACGTTATGATGGGAGAGATATTGGAATTTCCAGGAGGCATAAAAGGTCTTGCGCTAAACCTTAATAAAGACTCCGTTGGAGCTATTATCTTATCTGAAAGTCAAGACGTTAAAGAAGGTGACACAGTCAAAAGAACCGGCAAACTTGTTTCCATTGGTGTAGGCGACGATTTACTTGGTAGAGTCATTTCTCCTCTAGGAGAACCGCTTGACGGTAAAGCAGCAGCCAAAGCTAAGAAATTCCTTCCTTTAGAAAGAATCGCCCCAGGAGTTATTGACAGACAACCTGTCAACCAGCCTATCCAAACAGGAATTGTTGCTATCGACTCCATGATTCCTATTGGTAGAGGTCAACGTGAACTTATCATTGGTGACAGAACTACAGGTAAGTCTTCCGTTGCTTTAACAACAATTATTAATCAGAGAAAATCTGGTGTTAAATGCATTTACGTCATGGTCGGACAAAAAAGAGCTTTTGTGGCTCAAACAGTAGCCACCCTAGAAAAGTTCAAAGCAATGGAAAACACCATTATCGTTGCAGCTACAGCTTCCGATCCAGCTTCTCAACAATTCCTTGCTCCATACGCAGGCTGTGCAATTGGAGAATATTTTGCAGAAAAAGGAGAAGATGCATTAATTATTTACGACGACCTTACCAAACATGCCTGGGCGTATCGTGAAATTTCACTTCTTCTTAGGCGCCCATCAGGAAGAGAAGCATATCCAGGAGATGTCTTTTACTTACATTCAAGATTATTAGAAAGAGCAGTTAAATACAGCGACAAAAAAGGTGCAGGGTCTCTTACGGCACTGCCCATCATAGAAACCCAAGCTGCTGACTTATCTGCATACATCCCAACCAACGTTATTTCCATAACAGATGGCCAAATTTACCTAGAGGCTGACTTATTCAACTCTGGAGTAAGACCAGCAATCAACGCAGGGGCTTCAGTTTCTCGTGTGGGAAGTAGTGCTCAGATCAAAGCTATGAAACAAGTTGCCGGGAAGCTAAGGTTAGACCTAGCTCAATATAGAGAACTAGCAGCTTTTGCTCAATTTAGTTCAGATTTAGATGCTAGCACCAGAGAACAATTAGAAAGAGGTCACAGAATCACCGAAATTCTAAAACAAGGGTGGGACGATCCAATTCCTGTAGAAAATCAGGTTATGACCATGTGGGCTGTTAATAACGGCTACTTAGACAAAACTCCAATAGAAAGAGTCAAAGAATGGCAAGCTAAATTCCTGGACTACGTCAAGTCTTCTCACGATAAAATTGGAAAAACCATAATAAAAGATCAAAAACTAGAAGAAAAAACAGAAAAGATGCTTGAAAAGGCCGCCTCAAAATTCAACGAACTAAATCCTGATCTTTTAGAAGAAAAGGTAGAGCAAGAAAAGTAGTATTTTCAGAGTAAGACGATGCAAAGTTCGCGAATAATCAAAAGAAGAATCAAGACCACAAAAAACATTCGCCAGATCACAAAGGCAATGGAAATGGTGGCTGCAAGCAAGATGAGAAAAGCTCAAATGCAAGCTACTAGCTCAAAGCCATATTCCAACAAACTTCAAGAGTCTCTTAGAAGATTAGCTTCTAGTACTGATACTCACTCACATCCCTTACTAAAAACCAACAAATCAGGAAAAAATATTGCCATTTTAATCGGACCAGATAAAGGTCTTACTGGAGGAATGATTTCAAATCTTCTAAAAGAAGCTGACATGTTTGCAGGAACAAAAAATGGAAATGGAGATTTCGAATTCATCACTGTCGGAAAAAAAGCAAGAGAATATGCCATAAAAATGGGATTTGACATCATGGCCGAGTTTTCCAATATGGCAGACAATCTTTCTTTTGAAGAAACTCTACCTATTTCAAAACTTATCTTAGATGGTTATCAAGATGGCACATATAAAGATGTATGTGTTATTTATATGGATTTTATTAGTACATTAGTTCAAAAATCCAACTTGAATCAAATCTTGCCAATTTCTGTAGATCCATTACTTGCCCCCCCCGAAACCCCTGAAAAGCTTATCGAAAAGGATGTTGCAGGAAGATATGAATATATTTTTGAACCAAGCGCTCAAGAAATTTTGGATTGGCTACTGCCTTACTACGTAGAAGTCCAAATCTATCAAACTATTTTAGAAGCAAAAGCATCAGAGCATTCAGCAAGAATGGTGGCCATGAAGGGCGCAAGTGATAACGCTGGAGAGATTATTAGCGACTTAACACTTGCGTATAACAAATCAAGACAAGCAAATATTACAAATGAGTTGCTCGACATAACAACAGCAACATATACAAGTTAGGGGACAAAATGAACAAAGGCAAAATCACCCAGATCATCGGTCCGGTTGTCGACGTTTCTTTCGACAAAAAACTGCCTGAGATCTACAATGCTTTAGAAATAAAGCTGGCAAAAAATAATAAACTTACTCTTGAGGTGGAACAACATCTTGGAGGAAAAGAGATTCGAGCAATCGCATTGGGTAGTACCGATGGACTCACGCGAGGCATAGAAGTAGTAGACACAGGAGCTCCTATTAACGTCCCAGTAGGAGAAGAAACCCTAGGTCGAATTTTCAATGTTGTTGGTGAAGCTATAGATGAGGGAAAACCAGTCAAGGTAAAACAGACAGCTCCAATTCACAAACCAGCTCCAAAACTAGTTGACCAGAGCACAAAGAGAGAAATGTTAGAAACAGGTATTAAAGTCATCGACCTTATTTGTCCTTTTGCAAGAGGCGGAAAAGTTGGTGCATTCGGAGGCGCTGGAGTAGGAAAAACAGTTATCATTCAAGAGCTTATTAGAAATATTGCAGAAGAACATTCAGGGCACTCAGTTTTTGCTGGTGTTGGTGAGAGAACAAGAGAAGGAAACGATCTTTATCTCGAGATGACAGAATCTGGAGTTATGAAAAATACCGTCATGGCCTTCGGTCAGATGAATGAGCCCCCAGGAAATCGTCTAAGAATTGCCCTAACCGGTCTTACTTTCGCTGAATATTTCCGCGACAGAGGCGAAGATGTGCTTTTGTTTATTGACAATATTTTCAGGTTCAGTCAGGCAGGATCCGAAGTTTCAGCTCTTTTAGGAAGAATCCCTTCTGCTGTTGGATATCAGCCCAATCTAGCTACAGAAATGGCAGCTCTTCAGGAAAGAATTACATCTACCAAAAAGGGTTCTATTACCTCTTTTCAGGCAGTTTATGTTCCAGCCGATGACTATACAGACCCAGCGCCTGCAACTACCTTCAGTCACTTAGACTCAACAATCGCCTTAGAAAGATCTTTGGCAGACCAAGCCTTGTACCCAGCTGTTGATCCGTTAGTAAGTAATTCACAAATACTTACACCTGAATCAGTTGGTAAAGAGCAATATGAAGTAGCAAGAGGTGTTCAAAAAGTTCTTCAAAGATACAAAGACTTGCAAGATATCATTGCCATTCTAGGTATAGATGAATTATCTGATGAAGATAAAATCGCAGTCGCACGTGCTAGGAAAGTTCAAAGATTCCTTACTCAGCCTTTCTTTGTGGGCGAGCAATTCACCTCAATACCAGGACAATATGTCCCAATCAAAGAAACTGTTAGAGGATTCAAAGAAATTTTAGACGGCAAACACGACACTGTTCCTGAGCAAGCTTTCTACATGGTCGGTACTATCGACCAAGCTGTAGAAAAAGCTAAAAAAATGAAATAAGGGCCTATGGCAGCAGCAAAAATAACACTACAGGTAGTCACGCAAGAGAAGCATCTTCTTACTGAAATCGTGGACTCTGTAAGTGCCCCTACCGTTATGGGAGAAGTAACTGTTCTACCACATCATATTTCTATGTTTACAAGGCTTGACGCAGGTGAAATAAAGTATGTCAAAGCTGGCAAAGAAATAAGCTACGTAATTTCAGGGGGTTTTATGGATGTTTCTGGAGGCAAAACTATTACAGTTATGGCCGACAGTGCCATCCACTCAGATAAAATCAACGTTGCCAAAGCAGAAGCTGCAAAAAGAAGAGCTGAAGAATTGTTGCAAGATAAGCAGTCTCAAAGAGAACTACTTCTCGCAGAGGCAGATCTTCGAAGAGCAATCATGGAATTAAAGGTTGCAAGAAAACGAGGACAAATCAAATCTCAATCTCACTAGTTCGGGGTTACTTCGTGTTCATTTCTCTGGTATTCTATTTTAATGATAGTTTTAGGAATTGATCCAGGAATTGCCAATGTGGGCGTAGGAATAGTCCAAAAAGTACCCAAAAAATACAAGCTTATCCACCACTCTGTGGTCACAACAAAAGCATCGCAAGAGCACTCAGTTAGATTGGATCATATCTTCAACACCCTTTCGGACACGATTGAAGAGTACAAACCAAAAATCGTAGTTATGGAAAGCTTATTCTTTGCAGTCAATGCTAGGTCTGCAATGACCGTAGGAAAAGCAATGGGTGCCATTTCTTTATCGGCGTCCACCTTAAAAGTGCCAATTGTAGAATACACCCCTCTTCAGATTAAAAAATATCTTTGCGGTTACGGTAGAGCTAAAAAACCAGAGGTTCAAGCCACTGTAATGAAGTTGTTAAAGTTGAAAAAAATTCCCACCCCTCAACATGCAGCGGATGCTATAGCTGCAGCACTTACCTATTTTGAAATGAATGCAAAAAACACAGCTAAAACTAACAAATAAGCACCTATTGGTTTCCTAATTATGTAAGTTTAAACCCTCTTCGAGATATAATAATCTTATGGTTGAAGCAAGTGATACAGAAAAAATACACGATCAAGATCCTTTAGTTTTAATAAACCAGATATTTTTAGAAAAAGGACATGCTGAGGGAAGAAGTGTTGAAGTTACTGGTGTAGTAGCTTCAGGTTTTTTATCAGAAGCTCCTCCTCAATTAATTACAGTGAAAAAAAGTATTGAAAAGTTAATCGATACACAAAAACAAAGCAAGTTGTCGATAGAAATAAGCTCACTTGACGGGAGATCTTCACAGTCAGTGCTAGTCAACCCAGAGTCAGACGAAAAATACTTAAAAGTCTCAAGCATGGTATCTATGCCTTCTGGGGTTGACTCAATTGAAGCCTCAGAACACAAAAATAGACAACAAGGCCAAGACCTACTTAATTCAATTCTGAAAAAATGCCGTTGGGGGTATGGAAAAGATGAGTTAGATCCACACGGATTTCTACAGTTACGAGAAATAAGATGGCAAGACTTAGGGTTAATAGAAGCACCAGGGGTTGTGCAAGAGTCTGTTGAAAAAAGCAAATGGTTTGAAGCTCCTTCTTTGGGGATAGTGATAGAGGTAAGGAGTGATATTCTTAAAGAAAAACCGTTAAAAGAAAAGCCATTGGTAGAAATATCTGACTTTGACGACACATTGTTCAGTGCCACCAAATGGCATCAGAACGAATTTTCTCTCTTTCAAAAGAGTGAAAATCTTCAAAGAAGAGGGGTGCATATCTCACCCCAAAAAGCAAAAGAAATATACGAGCTTTCAAAAATATTCGTTCCAGGAATAGCAAAAAATGAAAAAAGATACACACCACTAGTAAATGTGCTACTACTAACCCAACTAAGCAAAGACATAGAGGCAGGAGTATCAGCCCATCAACAACAAGAAAACATTCTTGCATTTCAACAACATATTTCAAGGTTAGTGCAAACTAAAGGAGAAGAAGTTTTAGCTGATTTTGATAGAGACAAAGACATAGAGGCAGTTTTTATGAGTCCTCAAAATTCCCCTAAAAATTTTGTTATCAAAGAAACAACAGAGGACATACTAGAAACCCCAACGGACCCAAATCATGACGCAAAAGATTTTCAGTCAAAAGAAAACTCTCTAAAGGTTGTGGCCACTAGAGGAAAAATTGGGGGACCACTTGGTCAAATACACAAGATGCATGCTACAGAGATTGCTCAAAAAGTAGACGTTGTTATATACACAAACGATCTTAAGGCAGGAACACTCGATACCTTAACATGGTTAATTCCGTGGGTAAAAAGAGCTCAAACCAGGATTTACGATGACAACTCTAGTGAAATAAGACAGTGGTGGGAAGTGGCTCATGAAAAAGGCTTATTAAGTCGCATCGAATTAGTTCAGGTTAGAAACATAGACGCAAAAAGAAGACACGATGCGCCGGTGATAAAAGAGAGCGCTAGGGTGGGAGATCTTGAAAACACAACACAAACAATTGATCAAACCGAAAATCCAGAAGTTGTATATGATCACTACATCGGATCAGAATTTCATCCCTCACAAATAATGTAATCAAAACTTCTTTGTAAATCCATTAAATTCAGTCTTTTTTAAATCCATATCAACCAAAGATGCTGGTCGCACAAAAAAGGGTGAGTATTTCTCACTCAAACCATCCCATGCTTGAGAAAGTTTTAGCCATTTCAAATCTTTTGATAAAGCAGGTAGGGTAGCCGGGGACAGGGGAATTAGGTTTGATATAGATACTCCCACAAACCTTACTTGTCCTTTCCAATTGAGTTTTTTATCGAGTATATGAATAGATAATCTATAAATATCCCAAGCAGAAAAACAAACAAAAGATGTTGATTTTTGAGCATAAGCACTTTTATCTTTTCTTCTCACATACAAAGACACAGTTTTTCCTCCCATTTTATGTTTTCGCATTCTCGAAGCTACTTGCCAACAAAGCCACAAGATCACACTTTTTGCCTCTTTTTCATCAACATTGTTGGCCAATGTTAGTTGATTCCCATAGGATTTATCAGGAGGAGTTTCGCCAGATGGTAGAACCAAAGAATGATCAATCCCGTTCGCCCAGTCAGCATACACCTGCCCCATGATGCCAAACTTCTCTTTCAACTTTTTTACAGGAATTTGCCTAAGTTGCTTTATTGTGAAAACCCCCAGTTTATTAAATCTTTTTTCCAACCTATGTCCTATTCCACAAATATGCCAAATTAGATGCTTATCTAAAAAATCCAACTTGTTTTTTTCAGGGACTATTACTAGCCCGTCCGGCTTTTCAGATCCAGAAGCCAGCTTAGCAAGCATTTTATTTGGGGCAACCCCCACACTGCACTTCAGATAGTCTCCCACTTCTTCTCGTAGCCTTTTTTTGATCAAATAAGCTATCTTTTTCACGCCACCAAAAACGTGTGCCGTTTTAGTAGCATCTATAAAAAGCTCATCAATACTAAAAACTTCAACAAGATAGGAGTATTCTTTGCAAACTTTGCGAAATTTTCGAGCATAATCAACGTATTTATCAAATCTGGCAGGGACCAAAATTATTTCAGGGCATTTTTGTTGAGCCTCCCAAACCTTATGTCCTGTTCCGATGCCCAGAACCTTAGCTTCTATGGAAGAGGCGATAATCACACTTCTTTTCCCACTATCTTGGACTACTCCCAAAGGTTTATTTCTCCACTTTGGATTATCTTGCTGCTCACATGTCGCAAAACAAGAATTTAAATCGATATGTATAATTATTCTAGCCATAATTAACCCGAATATAATAAATTCATATTACCCAAAATAAACCCAAATAAAAAGACGTTGTTTTCCCTTGTTGCCAAGTCTTGTGTATGATAAGTTGAATCTATGAATTTCCAAAAAGCACCAGACATTCAAAAAAAACTCAATCATTTATTAGATAATATTGAATTTCCACATATTGATAGAAACAGGATTATCGCCTTCAGATCAGAGGGAAGCAAAGCTAATGCCAGAGCTAGAATTTGGAGCATGCCAAGAATTTGGCAATTAGCTCTAAATATAAAGGCCCACTATGTTATAGAGGTTATTTCTCATCATTTCGATCACCTAAACGAAGACGAGCAACTAAAAGTTCTTATTCACGAGCTCATGCACATCCCAAAAAGCTTTTCAGGGGCCTTAGTTCCTCATAGAGGAGCAGGAAGAAGGCATCAGGTGCATCACACTCTTGTAAACAAACTATTCAAAGAATACAAAAAGAAAACTGGCAAAGGATTTATTAATAAGCTTTTTTCAAAACAATGCTAATTATTCATGGCGAAAATATTGTCGGATCAAGAAATTTATTAAACTCTAAGATAGATGAATTTAAAGCTAAGGGAATAAAAGACATCACCAGGGTAAATGGCAAAAAAGTTAGAGTCGAAGAAATAAAACAATCTTTGGAGTCGCAAAGTTTATTTGGTTCGGATCGCTTAACGATCATCGAAGGCCTCATTGCCAGGCCAAAATCTAAGCAAAAAGATGAAATTGTCAAATACTTATCTACAGCAAAAAAGGATGAGATTTTACTATGGGAGTCAAAAAAACTCTCAAAAACCCAACTTAAACCATTCAAAAACTCAACGGATCAAGAGTTTAAAACTTCAAGTGTTATCTTTAAATTTTTAGATACCCTTGGGGAAGACAAAAAAAGAGTAATCAGTTTCTATCAGGAATGCATCAACATAGATTCTCCAGAATCAATTTTTTTCATGATCGCAAGGCAAGTCAGGCTTCTTTTGCAAGTTGAAAATAGTTCAGCAAAAATTCCTCCATGGCAAAAAAACAAGCTAAAACATCAGTTGAAAAAAATAGGTCAAAATAAAGTAGTCAAAATTCATCAAAATTTATTAGAAATTGATGAGAAAATTAAAACTGGAAAAACAATCCTTGGCTTAAGAGGCGAACTTGAACTACTTCTGGCTAGGATGTAATATGTAATGTATGAAAAAGTATGAAGAAATATAAGGAGTATTTTTTATGAAAATAGTCTCAGGAATAAATCCGCACATATTTAGAGGGTATGACATAAGAGGGGTGGCAGACAAAGATCTTTCAGAAGACGTTTACTACACTCTAGGTAGGGGATATGCAACATATCTTTCTGAAAGAAGAATAAAAGAATGTGTTGTTGGACGAGACAATAGATTAACAGGAGAATTATATTCAAATGCTTTTATAAAAGGGCTAAACGACGGTGGTGTTGATACCTATAATATTGGTCTTTCACTAAGCCAGATTGTTTACTTTTCTTCATACCACTTCAAAACCAAAGGCACAGCCATGCTCACAGCCTCTCACAACCCAAAAGAATACAACGGCTTGAAGCTAGGCACTGGGTATTCAGAAACTATGGTTACAGATGAAATCATCGCATTTCGTGACCTAGTAGATTCAAAAAAGTTTTCAAAAGGTTCTGGCAAAAATACCGAAATCGACATATTCCCAGACTACAAAGAAGACGTGCTAAAACACTTTAGTTTAAAGAAAAAATGGAAGGTTGTCATCGACGCCTGCAACACCACATCTGGAATGTTTTACCCAGAAATATTAAGAGGCGCTGGTTGCGAAGTAATCGAACAAAACACAGAGCTTGATGGAAGCTTTCCTTTAGGAGTTCCAGATCCCACAGAAGTAGAAGTTCTAGAAAGGTTGGCAGAAGGAGTAAAAAAAGCAAACGCTGACATTGGCTTTGCATATGACACTGACGGCGACAGAATGGCAGTAGTAAATGAAAAAGGAGAGGTATTGTACATGGATACTGCCGTCGCCCTTTTTGCTCAAGACATTTTAGACTACATGCCTGGAGCTCCAATTGTGTACAACACTTTTTGCTCAAGACAAGTTACAGAAGCAATAGAAAAAGCTGGCGGAAAACCAGTCATGGAAATGACTGGACACTCTTTCATTAAAGCTCGAATCAAACAAGAAAAAGCACCATTTGGTGGAGAACTTTCAGGTCATATATTTTTCTTTGACAACTTTTATGGTCACGATGATGGTGCATATGCATCTATAAGACTATTGCAGTACTTAGAAAGGACTGAGCAGTCCTTATCAGAGGCCGTTTCAAAGCTTTCTCAATACTACTCAAGTCCTGAAATAAAACTTGGTCTTGCCGATGACATAAAGTTCCAGTTGATTGCCAATGAAATAACTGATGACTTCAAAAAAACCTGGCCTAAAGCAGAATTCATCAATATCGATGGCGTAAGAATGGACCTTCCAGACAGAATGGCTATTGTTAGGGCCTCTCAGAATGGGCCTTATGTTGGAATAAAATTTGAGGCAAAAAATAAGCAAGACTATGATTTGGTCAAAACCCAAGTTCGAGATATTCTGAAAAAATACCCTCAGATAAAATTTGATGATCCAATAGCAGTTAATACGCATGCCCTTGAATAATCTAAAAAAAGCTAGATCCACAGCAGAGGAAGTCGTAAAAGAAGCAGGAAAGATACTTGTTGAATCTAAGGGTAAGTTTTCAATTAAGGCCTACAAAGACAAGGAGGATATTGTAACTGACGTAGACATAAAGATTGAAAAAAAAGTAATACAAATAATTGAAAAAAACTTTCCAAAGCACAACATACTTTCCGAAGAAGTTGGAGAAATAAGAAAGGGATCAGACTTTACCTGGGTTATAGATCCACTCGATGGAACAAAAGAATACATAAGAGAAATTCCGTTATATTGTTCCGCCGTAGTATTGCAAAAAAATGGAGTTCCAATAGTGTCTGCAATTTACGACCCAGAACTTGATGAGCTCTATAGTGCTTCACTAAAAAATGGCGCAACACTGAACGGAAAGCGCATATCAGTTTCCTCTGAGCAAAGGTTGGATCATTCGATGCTGTTTACATATTTGCCAAAAGAGGCAAAGCAAGTTGTTTGGTTAGCTCCTATTTTTGAGTTGTTGTATAGGGTGAGAGGTCATGCCAACCACAATATGAGCTACTGTTGGGTGGCAAAAGGTGGTTATGAAGGTCATTTTTCCATATTCACTCCTACCAAATGGTGGGATATTGCCCCAGGAATTTTAATCCTTAAAGAAGCTGGTGGAAAAGTTAGCGATTTAAACAATCAAGAAATCTCTTTCAACAACTACAAAAGTATTGCTATTGGAACAAACGGGAAAATTCACAAAGAGCTAGTAAGTCAGTTAAACAAAGTAATTAGGAAATAGATGATAAAGCCATACATTATCATTCCAAATCTTATAGAGCAACCCACTTGGGGGGGTGAATATATTACAAAATACAAGCAACTCAAAAACGAAAAATTGCAAAATAAAAAAATAGGACAGTCTTACGAACTATATGAGCACTCAAACTTTTCGAAAAAAACTTCTACAGAAAATACTCCAACAATAGAGTTCGGCGTGCCCAACAATCCAAGAATATCAAAAACTTTTGGTGATGGTTTTCCAATAAACATTCAGGAGCTGATAGATGAAGACCCTGCTAAGACTCTTGGAGAAAGAGCTATCAAAATACATGGGGAAAAAATGGGAGTTCTAATTAAATTTACCCAGGCAAAAGGAAACTCATATCAACTTCACGCAAAGAAGAAAAGTAAAAATTGGCAACCAAAACCAGAATCATGGTACTACCTTGAGCCAGGACTTATTACTTTAGGAGTCAAAAAAAATATTAACTGGAATGACTATCAAGAAACATGCTTCAAGATAAACAATTTCGCAAAAGAGCTGAGTAGTCAAATAAAGTCAGGCTTAAAAAAAGTTGATGAAGCAAGAAATGATTTGAAAGATTTTATTAGCAAACATAATCCAGAGAAATATGTAAATTTAATCGAAACAAAAAAAGAGGAAGCAATTGACTTGTCTGAATGTGGAGTTCACCACTCTTGGGAAGAGTCTGGAAAATACCCACAAGGAAACATAGTTTATGAGGTGCAAAAAAATGTATATGATCCTGTAAGTACAATCAGGAGTTTCGATAAAGGCAAAATTAAAGACGATGGGTCTATCAGAGCAATTCAATTAGATGACTATTTTAAGCACATAGACAAATCAGAAGAAGCAAACGATTTTAAAACCCACATAGTGTCTCCAATAACAATTGAAAAAACTAATAGTTTCTTAGTCGAACGATTGTTCATAAATAAAAACTACATTTTAGATAAAATGGTGCTGAGTGAAGAAATGTCGAATAATCACACAACCACAAGCAAATCGTTTCATCACTTATTCGTAAAAGAAGGAAAAATACAAATCAATTCAGATCAAAATCAACTAACTCTTACAAAAGGTTTCTCTGCATTTATTCCAGCCTCAACAGGAAAGTACAAAATTATTCCTGATGAAGATACTGTTATATTAAAAACACACTTATAAAACAATTGGAGGAAGAAATGAAAATTCCAAACTTAAATGAAACAGTCGTTGAAGCTTTAGAGTTTATATCAAATTCTAACTATCCAGAATTAAACATAGATGATTCGAAAATAATTTTTGTTACTGGTAGTGGAAATGCTCTCAACACAGGAAAAATACTTTTTGCAAATCAGGCAGCTATTTTTTCTGACGAAAGCAACTTCAAAAAAAATCTGGAAGCTTATCGAGCTGTTGTCTCTCAGGGGCTAATTGACCAAGCAGTAATTATCTCTGCATCAGGAGAAAAAGACTCTGTCTGGGAAGTCGAAGCAGCAAAAGAAATGGGACTAAACACTCTCTTATTAACTTGCACACAAGACTCTTCGGCATCAGAAATCGCTGACCAAACACTGGTATACCAAAAAATTTCAGAACCATACACCTACAATTACTCAACTTACATGGGCATGATTCTGGGAAAAACAAAAGAATCTGCAAAAGAAATATTAGATTTTTCAAAAAATTTAAAGTTTCCAAAAAAATTCGGAGAATATGAGAGTTATGCTTTTATCTTTCCTGACAAACATGGCCAGGTTGGTCCAATGGTGGAAATCAAAAGAAATGAGCTCTTTGGACCCCATATGGCGCTCAGGGCCTTCACTTTTGGACACGCTAGGCACGCAGGGTTTGTTCATCCATGGAAAAAGGAGCTAGTCATCACTATCGGAGACAAAAATGTTCATTTTGGTCACAAAGATCACAGGTGGGATATATCTCTGCCAAGATCAGCTGATTATGGCTTGATAATCTCTCTTGCATATTACATAGTTGGGAAAATTCAATCCGTTAAAAACCCCTACTTTAAAGAAAACATTGAAAGTTTTTGTTTAGATTATGGTCCAAAAGCGTACGGAAAAAAGCAAACATTTGAGGTGATAGTTCCGGGAACAAATATCTAAAATATATTCTTATCTAGTAGTAAGAAGTGGATTTTTTTGTTATTCTTACCTCATAAGGAGCCTGCCCATGAACACGCAGAAATATTTGTTGTGGTTTAAAGATATTTCAGAAGAAAACAAAAAGCATTTAGGCCGAAAAGGTGTGGTGCTGTCTACATTATCTCAAGCTAAATTTAGAGTCCCAAAAGGATTTGTGGTTACTCCAAAAGTATTTTCTGAGTTTGTTGAAAAAAACTACTTAATTGACAAAATCCAACACCAGATCAAAAACATAGATATTTTCAATCCATCAGACCTAGACATCGCCTCAAAAAGAATTTCTTTACTAATAAAATCTTCAGAGTTTCCCAAAAAAATAGCTTTGACACTTATTAATGCATACCACTCTATGAAATCAGACAATCATGTTGCAGTTAGAGGCGATTTTTCTATCAACAAAGACTCAATTGGACACCAAGAGCCAATCTTGAACGTGGTTGGAGAAACAAACCTGCAGGAAGCTGTTCGTAAGGTTTGGGCTTCTATATTCAATCACAAACTAATTAGCAAAATACATCAAAAAAACATAAACGTTAAAGAATTAAAGATTTCTGTAATAGTTGAGCAAATGATTGGGGCAAATACTTCGGGGGTTGCTTACACTCAAACACCGGGGCTATTAACTAAAAATCAATTAACAATTCACTCAGTATGGGGAATTAAAGACAAATACATCAAAGATTATTACCCCGACCAATATCACATAAATAGAGACTCACTTGAAATAATTAGCAAGCAAGTAACGGATCAAAGGACTCAACTAAAAAGGGAGCTTTCAGGAATAGAAGAAAAAAATGTGAATTCAAAAAAACAAAACTCTCAAAAATTATCAGATGAAAATATCATAAAGTTAGCAAAAATATCTAAAAAAATTCAAGCAAAGCTCTTTTTTCCCCAGAAAATTGAGTGGGCAGAAGAAAATGGAAATTTTTACATAATAGACTCACAAAATATAAATGAAAACGAAAATATAGTTCCTATAAAACCAAGCAGTAAGCCGTCAATATTCTCCAACATGAAGACAATTATTTCAGGTGAAAAAATCTCCAACGGACTCACAACAGGAAGGTATATAAAAATTTCTAAAAATGAAGATATCAAAAAAATAAAAAATGGGGACGTTGTAGGAATCAAATATTCAAACTTAATATATGATCTACCAAAAATTAAAATTTCTGGGTGTATATTGGAAAACGCCTCCTCTCACCAGAAAGAATCTATATATATAAAAGAGCTAGCAATTCCCTCTATATCAGTAGAAGCACTGCCGAAAATAAAAGATGGTTCAGTTGTAACATTGAATGCTTCGTCATCAGTTTTATATCATGGATCTACACCATCAAAAACTACTCACGTCAAACCAGTTAAAATATCAAAATCACCTCAGAAAACTGCAACTAAAATATTTACAAGCTTATTTGAAGACGGATTGGGTAATTTCAATGCAAACAATGTAGATGGAGTGTGTTTTGTTCGAGGGGAGTTTGTAATCAATCAAAATAAAGATTCAAAAAGCAACTCAGAAAACATAACCAACACTTTAGTCAAGTTATCAAACAAACTCAAAAACAAGCCTTTGTTTTATCGATTTTCAGATTACATATTCGATCAAAATACAAAATACTCAAGCTTTGGATATAGAGGAGCTTTAAAACACATAAATAATCAGGAAATTATCAAATTGGAGTCTCGTGCTGTCTTCAAGGCAATTAATGTGTCAAAAAACAACAATATTCGTCTTATTATTCCCTTTGTTAGGACTATCCACGAGCTAATATTTTTCAAAAAAATTCTAGCTGATCTAGAGATTAAAAGATCTTCAGACCTTCAGATTTGGTCCATGATAGAAACACCCTCTGCTGCATTATGTACGGAAAAATTTATTGAAGCAGGAATAGATGGTTTTGTAATTGGAGTAAATGATTTAACAATGTTGACTCTAGGAGTAGATAGAAATTTACCGGAACTAGATAATCAATACAACGAAAGAGATGATTCTGTTCAGGAATTAATAAAAAGAGTCATACAAAAGGCCAGCAAGCACAAAACAAAAACTATTATTGCAGGTGAAGATTTAAGTATTCATCCAGATACAATAGAAAGCTCAATAAAATACGGCGCTTGGGGAATCACAAGCAGTCCCTCATTTATAGATCAGCTTAGGCACTACACACTTGAAGCTGAAAAAAAACTGGTAGGCATTAAAAAATTAGTCTAGCATTAGATTATGGCAAAAATTTATCACATATCAGCAAGGAGCATACTAGACTCAACGGGTTGGCCAACGGTTGAGGCAACTGTTTGGTTAGATAACGGAGCCTTCGGTGTCAGCTCAGTTTCAAGCAACACCACAAAGTCAAAAAATGAGCCTTTGGAAGTAAGAGATAACGATCCTTCAAACTATCACGGAAAAAGTGTAGAAAAAGCCGTAAGTAATATAAACACGATCATTGCTCCTAGATTAAAAGGCTTAGATCCTAGTAGGCAAAGCCAGGTTGACAAAACAATGATTGAAATCGATGGCACAGCAAACAAAAGCAAACTTGGAGCCAATGCGATTTTGCCAGTATCTCAAGCTATCGCAAAAGCTGGAGCTTCTTTATTTCATATGCCACTTTACGAGTATTTTGGGAAAAAATACCAACTAACAACTTCATACACACTTCCTTCTCCAATAGTGGCAATAATTAGCGGAGGCGTATTTGGCATTGGAGGTTTAGACTTCCAAGAATTTCAAATAATTCCTTCATCAAGACACTCCTTTTCAGATTCGTTGAGAATCAGCTCTGAAATTTTTCATTCCTTAGAAAAAACACTAATTGCCAACAAGGCCATACACAGCGTTGGAGCTCAGGGGGGGTTTACACCAAACCTTTATACAAATATTGATGCTTTAGAAATTATTTACGAAGCTATTAAAACCACATCTTACTACACTGGTCAGGATGTGTTTTTAGGAATAGATGCAGCAGCTGATGATATATATAAAAACAATGCATACAACATAAGTGATAGGTCAAAAAAAATAAGTAAAAAAGACATTATCGAATTCTACAAAGAATTGAACTCAAAATATCACCTTTTTGTTCTAGAAGATCCATTGATTGCAGCAGATGTTAAAGGCTGGGGAGAAATAACATTTGAAGTCGGAAAAGATACCTTAATAATAGCCGACAAGTTAACTTCAGGTAACAAAGAATTAACCAATACTGCAATACAGCAAAAAGCTTGCACTGCCGTGTCAATTAAACCAAATCAAATAGGAACAGTCTCTGAGATAATTGAATACATAAGTTTAATAAAGTCATCAGGATTAAACTGTGTGGTTTCAAGTAGGGTTGGGGCTACAAATGATACCTTCATTTCAGATCTGGCAGTAGGAACTGGAGCAGAATACGTAAAGCTCGGAGCACCAACGCGTGGTGAAAGGGTTATTCAATACAATAGGCTTCTTCAAATAGAAGCTTCCGTCACATCTTCAAAACAAAGTCAGTAAGTTGACTAACTTTATCTAAATATATAGTATGAAAAAGTATGAACTCTTCATAAGATATTAAATTTGTGGGAATAATCAATGAAACTTAAATCTTTAAAAAATGCAAATATAAAAAACAAAACCGCCTTAGTAAAAGTAGACTACAATGTTCCGTTGATGCAAAAAGGGGAGAAATTTAGAGTTGTCGATAATACCAGAATTAAAATTACCCTCACAACAATTGAGTACCTCATAGAACAAAATTGTAAAACTATTTTAATGTCTCATCTTGGAAGACCAGATGGCAAGGTTGTTGAGGGTTTAAGACTTGACCCTGTTGCGAAAGAGCTCGAAAAATTGATTAAAAAACCAATCAAAAAACTTGACAATGTTATAGGAAAGGATGTCGAAGTAGCTATAAAAAATGGTAATCTAGGTGAAATTTTCATGTTAGAAAATAATAGATTTGAGCCCGGTGAGACAAAAAATGATTCAAAATTATCAAAATCTTTGGCTTCATATGCAGATATTTTCGTAAATGACGGGTTTTCATTAAGTCACAGAGAGCACGCTTCAGTTTCGGGGGTTGCCAAACACCTTCCATCCTATGCCGGGTTCACACTACAAAAAGAAGTTGAAATGTTGTCGTCATTAACCACCAAACCAAAAAGGCCTTTAGTTGCAATTGTTGGTGGCGCCAAAATTTCGGATAAAATTGACGCAATCTACAACCTTGCCAAAATTGCGGACGTGATTTTAGTGGGAGGCGGAGTTGCAAACAATTTCTTAAAAGCAGAAGGGGTAAAGATATATTCATCCTACCTCCAAGACGTAGTAGCTGATGAAAAAAAACGCGAAGTTGATTACGTGAAATTTGCAGAAAACATGCTCAAATCTACCAGGCAAGAAAAGCTTTTGCTAAACAACTACATCCCTATTCCAAAAATTGTATATCCAATTGACGTAGTCGCAGCCCAAGGGCCAAAACATTCAAAATCTGTTCACACAATCGAATTAACAAATGGCAACATGAAAGAAGACAGAAATGTAATGTATCTAGATATTGGACCCAAAACTCAAAAACTATTTAAAGAGATAATCTTAGAGGCAGAAACCATATTTTGGAATGGACCGATGGGAATGTTTGAATTGAAACAATTTGAAGAAGGCACAAAGTCAGTTGCTTCAGCAATTGCAAAAAGTAAGGCGACCACCATATTGGGTGGTGGGGATACTATGGCGGCAATAAATAAGTTTAAGCTCCAAAATAGGTATGACTACGTCTCTGCCTCTGGAGGAGCATCATTAGAATTTTTAGGAGGTAAAAAACTGCCCGGAATCGAGGTTCTAAAAGCATGAGAACAAAAAGTAGACTAACAATCACCCTGCCAAAAGACTTATTAAATAAGGTTGATAAGACCATAGATGGCTCTGAAATAAGAAACAGGTCACATGCAATAGAGTCACTTATTAGAAAAAGTTTAAAAACCCCACTTGAAACCGCCATAATTTTAACGGGCGGAGATAAGCACAAAAACAACCCAACCCTAAAAACCATAGGCAATCAATCTCTTTTGAGACACACAATCTCACAACTTGTTAGTAATGGGATAAGTCAGGTCGTCATTTGTGCAGGAAAAGATATAGAAGAAATAAAAAAAGACCTCAAAAAATCAGAAGAAAACATTCGAATACGATTCATTTCAGAAACATCACCATCTGGTACCGGAGGAGCTGTTAAAAAAGCAGAAAAATATATTACAGGTGAAAATTTTTTAATAATTCATGGAGATATTTTAACCAACATGAATTTAAAAACTTTTATTCAATTTCACTCACAAGAAGACACTCTAGCAACAATTGCTGTAAAACCGAGAAAGGGTGAAAAATCTTTCGGTAAAGTTCTGATAGAAGGAAATCAAATTACAGATTTTTTCGAAAAAACTGAAACTAAAGGAATTGATATTATCAACACAGGAATTTATGTCTTCAAATCTCAAATCCTAAAAAGGATAGTGAAAAAATCAAAACTTGAAAGTGACATTTTTCCAACACTTGCGGGAGAGGGAGAATTAACAGCATTTATTTTTCAAGGATTCTGGCAAGACATATCCAACCAAAAGGACTACAAAACAGCTCAAACAAACTGGGCAAAAACAAATCAATAACGAAAGGACTTATGGAACATTCATTAGCGTTAGCTTTATCTCACGCTACGGAGGCAGGCGCAATTCAAGCCGCTTATGAAGCGGGCTTTGGAAATAAAATTGGCGCTGATAAAGCTGCAGTAAAAGCCATGAGAGAGTACCTCAACTCAGTAGAGTTTAAGGGAAGGGTTGTTATAGGAGAGGGAGAGAGAGATGAAGCTCCAATGCTATATATTGGAGAAGAATTAGGCACAGGAAAAGGAAAGTCCATAGATATTGCTGTTGATCCTCTAGAAAACACAAATGCAACTGCTGTGTTTGGGCCTAGAGCAATTTCTGTTTTATCAGCTTCAGAAAAAAATGGACTATTCCACGCCCCTGACATGTATATGGAGAAGCTAATTGTTGGTCCAGATTCTGCTGGTAAAGTTCATATCGATGATCCTGTAAAGAAAACGCTTAAAACCATAGCAAGCTCTTTAAAAAGGGATATTAAAGATCTGGTGGTTGTGGTTCTAGACAGAGATAGACACGAAGAACTAATTACAGACATTAGAAGAACAGGCGCTCGAGTAAAACTCATTCCAGACGGGGATTTACTTCCAGGAGTGGCTGCCTGTATGAGAGGTACAGGAGTGCACGCTGTTATGGGAATTGGGGCTGCGCCGGAAGGCGTTATGACAGCAGCTGCTATTAGATGTCTAAAGGGTGAAATGCAAGGAAGATTCTGGGTAAAAAACAAAGAGGAAGAAAATAGACTCAAAAAAATGGGTGGAGATCCTAAAAAAATATACTCACACAAACAACTAGCAAGTGGAAAGCAAATAGTATTTTGTGCAACTGGAGTCACGAACGGAGATTTACTAAAAGGGGTAAGATTTTTCGGTGGAGGTGCTAGAACCCACACATTGGTAATGAGCAACCAAAGCGATAAGATTAGGTTCATAGACACAACTCACGTATTTGATAAAAAAAGAATAAATTACAGACTTTAAGGAGAAAAATGAACTCAAAACAAATTGACAAGCTTGTATATCAAGCAGTCTTTGGATTAGAAGAGGAAAAGTCTTCTGCAAGAGAACAAATATACAATCGAGCAAATGAAATAGGCATAATCTCTTCATCAATCAATGACTTTTATTTAGCAAGAGGATCAAACAACCTACCACACAACTTTACTGTTCCGGCAATGAACATAAGAGGAATGGCTTACGACACAGCTAGAGCTGCATTTAAGGCTGCCGTAAAACACAATGTTGGTGCTTTAATTTTTGAATTAGCACGATCTGAAATGGGATACACAGATCAACCTCCAATGGAGTATGCAACCGTAGTCAGAGCGGCAGCCATCAGAGAGGGTTGGGTAGGGCCCTTGTTTTTACAGTGTGATCATTTTCAGGCAAAAGCAGATTCACCTGGAGTTCCAAAAGAGGGCGAAATAAAAACAATATCAGATTTAGTAAAAGAGGCATTAAATGCAGGTTTTTACAATGTAGATATTGATATGTCTACTCTTGTCGATTTAGACAAAAAGGAAGAACAGGAACAACAGGTCGGAAACATCAAATATTCTGTTGAAATAGCTAAATTTATTAGAGAAATCGAACCAAAAGGTATTACAACATCTTTAGGGGGCGAGGTTGGCCATATTGGAGGGGTAAACAGCTCTGTTGAGGATGTGAGGGCTTATTTGAAGGGGTTCAACCAAGAAATGGGAAGTGTTAAGGGTATGAGTAAAATAAGTGTGAACACGGGAAGCAGCCATGGTGGAGTCGTGCTTGCAGACGGATCGCTTGCAGATGTTGATATAGACTTTTCTATTTTAAAAGACGTCTCGAAAGTTTGCCGGGAGGAATTTCAAATTGGTGGTTCTGTGCAGCACGGAGCTTCTACATTACCTGACGAGTACTTCAGTCAATTCACAAAATCAGAAGCTGTAGAGGTTCATCTCGCCACAGGGTTTCAAAACATACAAATGGACCATAAAGAATTTCCTAGCGATTTAATTAGTAAAATGTATTTGTGGCTAGATCAAACAAAACAAGACGAGAAAAAAGAAGGTCAAACCATTGAACAATTTCACTACAAGCTCAGGAAAAAAGCTTGGGGGGAGTTTAAAAAAGACACTTGGGATATATTAGAAGAAAAAAAAGAAAAGATAAGAAGCTCTCTAGCAAACAGATTTGAGTTCTTTTACAAGGAATTAAACGTTGTTGATTCAATAGATATTGTAAAAAAACATGTGAATTTAGTTGAGGTTTCAAAAACCAAAAATGACTTTATCACAAAATCAGCAAAACTTGGGGACGTAAAAGGCTTAGCTGATTAATACATTTTAAACAATACTACAAAAGGGCCTTTAATGGCCCTTTTTATTTCGTAATATATAATCCCAGTTATGAAGTTAAAAAACTACAAAGAGGCAACAAATTACCTTCTCAAGTTCACAGACTTAGAAAAAAAGCCGGGTCAATCTCTGTCTAAAGAAAATTTCAGTTTAGATAAAGTGAAGAAATTAGCAAATCTTTGCGGGAATCCTCAAAAAAAGTACAAGTCCGTTCACGTCGGAGGGACAAAGGGAAAAGGATCAACCTCCGCCTTAATTGAACTTGGACTTAGGCATGAAGGATTTAAAACAGGAATGTTCACACAACCTCATCTTATTGAATTCACAGAGAGATTCAGGATAAATGGTGCAAGTATTTCAAAAGATGAGTTTACTGATACCTTAAACTACCTATTACCCCATATCAGCATGGTTGAAAACATCCAAACTTTTGAAATTATGACCATTCTCGCATTTAAAGTGTTTGAAAATCATGGGGTAGATAGGGCAATTATTGAAGTCGGGTTAGGAGGAAGGCTAGACGCTACCAACATTATCAGCCCAGAAATTTCTGCTATCACTCCAATATTTAAAGAACACACTTCTGTTCTAGGGAGCACCATAAAAGAAATTGCCACAGAAAAGGCCGGGATTATTAAGCCAAGGACTCCGATAGTTATCTCAAAACAATCTCACAATGATGCAGAAAAAATGTTTAAAGTTGTTGCCAAAGAAAATAATTCAATTTTTATAGATGCATCTAAAAAAATCAAAATAGAAAAAATAAAACAAGATTCTTTACATCAGGAAATATGCATAGCAAATATTTTTGACAAAGTTAGCACTTCTCTTCTTGGAGATCATCAGCTAGTAAATATCCAAACAGCAATAACGGTTTTACTTCAATTGGGTGTTTCGAAAAAATCAATTAAACATGCAATTTCTCATATAAATTGGCCCGGAAGGTTTCAAAAAATTAGAAAAAGGGAAGCAACCTTTATACTAGATGCGGCTCATATCCCTGAATCAATTAATTATGTTGCAAGTACAATCGGACAAATATATACAAATAAAGTTACAGTAATTCTAGGTTTATCAAGCGATAAAAACGTAAAGAAAATTATTTCTCTTCTTAAACCTATTTCAAGTCAAATAATTACAACAAAATCAAATCATCCAAGGTCAATGTCTCCTAAAAAAATTGCCAATGAGTGCAAAAAGCAAAATGTAAAAAATACCATTTCTCATTCTGTTGAAGACGCCTTAAAACTAATTCCAAAAACAAAGAAGTCAAAATGTCTAATAACTGGAAGTTTTTTTGTCGTGGGAGAGGCTCTAAAAAACTTATCTAATTAGGCAGTTCGTTGTCTTTCACGTATCTTCTCAGATCGTTTGTAACACCCAATTTTCGGGAACCATCACCCTCAAAACGCCTTATTAAACCAACAACTCTTCCTTGAACTCTAACGTTTGTCGCAAAAATAGGTTTCATGGTTGAATTTGCCGGCTCTAGCCTTACTCTGGTTGCTTCTTTAAAGAATCTTTTTAAAGTGGCTAGTCCATTTTCCAACAAAGCCACCACTATGTCTCCATTTCTTACTTCCTCTTGTTCTTCTATCACTACATAATCTCCATCTAAAATTCCTTCTTCTATCATGCTCTCTCCTTTTACTTGAAGAACGTATGATCGTTTTTTTGAAGAAACCATGGAGGGGGAGACTATAAATTGTGCGTCTTGATCTGAATGAGGCTCTATTGGTCTACCAGCAGCAATAAACCCAAGAAAGGGAATATTAACACCTGCACTCATCATTCCACCTATTTTCTTATCTAAAAGCTCAATTCCCCGAACAGCTCCTTCGTATTTTTTTATTACACCTTTTTTTTCTAATGCCTGAAGGTGTTCGTGAACTGTTGCCAAGCTTGAAACCCCTATTGCAGCCGCTATTTCTTTTAAGGTTGGCGAATACCCCTTTGCTTGAATATACTGAGATATGAAATCAACAATTTGTCTTTGTCTTCTGTAAAGGGTTATCGCCATTTTGTCTTCTTTCTATTACAATAATACGTAAATAAACCGAAAGTAAATAGATAGTACCCGAAACTCTTTTCGCTAGTCAACTATGATTTACTATATCAAAATATATGAAATTTTTACTAAAAAGCAAATTCAAACCCACAGGTGATCAACCAGAAGCAATTAAAAAATTGTCATCTGGGATTATGGGTAAAAAAGATCACCAAACACTCTTGGGTGTCACTGGTAGTGGAAAAACTTTCACTGTTGCAAACGTAATAAAAAAAACTCAAAAACCTACTTTAGTAATTTCACACAACAAGACTTTAGCAGCTCAACTTTATCAAGAATTCAGAGATTTTTTCCCCGATAACGCTGTTTCTTACTTTGTTTCGTATTACGACTACTATCAACCAGAAGCATACATTCCCACAACGGACACATATATTGAGAAAGAAACAGACATAAATGTTGAAATAGACAAGCTTAGGTTATCGGGGAAAAAATCTCTGAATTCTTGATAAAGTTGAGCTGCTAAAGT
>JBHPHI010000003.1:0-58403 GCA_042569595.1 Patescibacteria group bacterium | reverse complement strand
GGGCAATAAAGAAATCTTGGGAGATGAAGAAATCAAATCCACCACCAAAGATGGTAAAAACGTTGAAATCGAGGGATCTATTCTTTTCAGGATCGACAAAGCTAACGCCCCAGAGCTTTGGGAAAATATCGGTGAAAACTTTGTCAGTAAAGTTGTAAGGCCTTTCAGTAGATCAAGAATTGCTTCAGCAGTTTCCAAATTTACTTCAGAAGAGATTAGGTCAGACCGAACCAAAGTTGAAAACCAACTCAAGTCAGACATAAACAAAGAGTTTGCCAACAAGGGCCTAAACTGCGAAGGTGTTCTCCTTTCAGACGTCAGAGCAAAGCTCTAAACCCATTTCCAACGCTTGACACTTCTGTTTCAGTTGCTAAAATAGCAGTCGAACGCTTTAATTGCTAAAGCGCTTTTTTATCTTATAAATTACAAATAGTAGGGAGAAAAAATCTATGGCTACCAAAACATTAAAGCCAAGCAACCTAAAACCTCTACCAGGTTACATTTTAGTTGAGCCCGCCGAAGCTCAAAAACAAACAGATTCCGGCATTTATTTACCAGATAGTCATGATGAGAAGCCTCAGCAAGGCAATGTTCTTGCAGCTGGCGATGATTGGGCTACCGAACACGGAGCCACCATCAAATCTCCAGTCAAAAAGGGCGACATAGTCGTTTACAAAAAATGGGGTGGGAATGAGGTCAAAATTGGTGACATCGAATACCAATTCCTCAAGTTCGAAGATATATTAGCAGTAGTTAAGTAATAAAAAGGAGAAGAAAATATGGCAAAACAAATTGCATTTTCAGATGACGCCAGACAGAAACTACTTTCTGGTGTTAACAAGCTTGCCAAGACCGTAGTGACCACACTAGGGCCACGCGGCAGAAACGTAGCTTTAGACAAAAAATGGGGCGGCCCAAGCGTAGTTCATGATGGAGTTTCAGTGGCAAAAGAAATTGAGCTAGAAGATCCATTTGAAAACATGGGTGCTCAATTAGTCAAAGAAGCAGCCTCAAAAACCAACGACGCTGCAGGAGACGGTACTACTACCGCCACCTTACTTGCTCAACAGATGGTTCAAGCAGGAATGAAACACATTACCGCTGGCACCAATCCCATGGTTATGAAAAGGGGTATAGATAAAGCAGTAGAAGCAGTCACAGCAGAGCTTGAAAAAGTCAAAAAAGATGTCAAAGAGGATGAATGGGAATCAGTAGCTACTATTTCCGCTCAAAATCCAGACATTGGTGCCAAAATCGCCCAAGCTTTATCAGTTGTTGGTAAAGACGGAGTAGTCGAAGTCGAAGAAGGTAAAACCACCGAAATCGAGATCGACCACAAAGAAGGTATGGAGTTTGACAAAGGTTTTGCATCTCCTTATTTCGTAACCGATCCAGACAATATGGAATCAGTTATCGAAGATGCTTACATTTTAATAACCGATCACAAGATCACAGCTATCTCCGACCTACTTCCTTTCTTAGAGAAAGTTGTAAAAGTCACCAAGAACATTGTTCTTATAGCCGACGACATCGAGGGCGAAGCTTTAGCTACCCTAGTTGTTAACAAGCTAAGAGGTGCTTTCAACTTACTCGCAGTCAAAGCTCCAGGATTTGGCGACAGAAGAAAAGCCATGCTTCAAGACATCGCAGTCTTAACAGGCGGAACCTTCGTTTCTGAAGAAACCGGCAGAAAGCTAGAATCCATTGGTCCAGAAGACTGTGGAAGAGCAGATTCTGTTAGAGCAGACAAAGACAACACCAGAATTGTTGGTGGAAAAGGCAATAAGAAAAATATTGATGCCAGAGTAGGCGCAATCAAAAAAGAAATCGAAAAATCCGATTCAGATTTTGACCGCGAAAAGCTCGAAGAAAGACTCGCAAAGCTCGCAGGTGGTGTTGCAGTTATTAATGTAGGTGCATCCACAGAAGTAGAGCTCAAAGAGCTTCAAGAAAGAGTCAAAGACGCAGTTGGTGCTACCAAAGCTGCTATCGACGAAGGTGTAGTTGCCGGAGGCGGAGTAGCTCTTCTTAGAGCCAGCAAAGTCCTAGACAAGGTAGAGGGCGAAAACGAAGACGAACAAGTCGGAATCAAAATTGTCAAAGCCTCTCTCGAACAACCTGTTCGGTGGCTTGCCAAAAATTCCGGTGAAGACGACGGTTGGGTAGCCAAGGAAATCCTAGGCAATTCATCCAAGAGTTTTGGTTATAACGCTCTTACAAGAAAGTTCGGCGACATGCTCAAGATGGGTATTTTAGACCCAATGAAAGTTACCAGAAGCGCACTTCAAAATGCAGCTTCCGTAGCAGCCATGATCTTAACCACCGAAGCCTTAGTAACCGACCTTCCAGAAAAGGAAGAACCAATGCCACCAGCCGGCGGCATGGGTGGTATGGGCGGCGGCATGCCAGGAATGGGCATGTAACTTTATAAAAAGTTAATTAGATTAAAAGAAAGAAGGGCCGGTTTTGACCGGCCCTTTTTGCTAAAATCAACATATGATCATAAGCATCTTTCGATTTTTAAATTTTTTCGGCCTGGCTGTATTATTGGGTGGACTAGCAAATCAGTTTTCTGATAAAAACAAAAAAATCACCAAAGCCATCCTTCATGGAAGCATGACTCAATTAGCTACAGGCATTATTCTCACAGGAATAAAAGGATCAGACGTAAATCATTTCAAAGTCACCATCAAGCTCTGCCTACTTTTGCCGATAGTTTTTCTAGTAGTCAAAAACAAGTCAAAAACACTATCGAATAATTCATATTACTTTCTTCTAATTCTTTCTATTTTCATCACCGGCATTGCAGCTATTTGGAAATAACCAACTTTTGCTACAATATCCCCAAATAAATAAAAAAGGAAGATATGGCAAAGAATATTATTATTTTTATTCTACTTCTTATAGTTTTAGCGGGAGGCGCCTATCAATTCGGCACGAAAAAATTAGGCCCTACTCCCACGCCCACTTCCACTACTCAACCTACAATAGTTCCAGAAGCAACTCTTGCTCCAGCTCCACAAGCAACGGATATGGACGAGATCAAACAAGCCATGGCTACAAAACACAGCAAATCTGTTGCAGATACCCAAATCACTATCGAAACAAACACAGGCGTGCACGCCAAAGGACTAGTAAAATTTGCCGGCGAAATAGCTGGGGGATGGTTTTTAGCAGTCAAAACCACAGGACCATGGCAAATAGCTGCAGACGGCAACGGCACAGTCTTGTGTGGGGACATTGACCCTTTTAACTTTCCCACCACCATGGTGCCAGAGTGTTGGGATGAAATAGGCCAACAACTTATCACTAGATAACTAGTTCTTCTTCCGGATATACTTACCCCATGCAGGTTTTAGAAGAGCTGTTAAAGCAAATTTATCCAAAAGAAGCTGGTGAAATAGTTGAAGAACTAAAGCCAGAGTTAGTTCCCTCAAAACACCTAGATGAAAAAAATATTGAATGGTACAAAAATTCTCAAATTTACGTTACCTACGCAGAAGTATTTTCAAAAGAAAACAGCCTAGCCGCTCTCACACAAAAATTAGATCACATCAAAAACCTAGGCTGCAACGCCATTCACATCCTGCCTTTCTTAGAGTCTCCCATGATTGACGCAGGCTTTGATGTTTCTGATTACTTGAAAGTTAGGGACAATTTAGGAGGAAACAACTCTTTTGAAAAATTACTAACCTCAGCGAAAGAAAAAAACACCCAAGTTCTTATGGATATTGTTTCAAACCACACATCAGTCCAACACGAGTGGTTTCAAAAGGCTGTAAACGGAGATGAAAAATACAGAAATTTTTACACACATACCGCCAGCAAACCAGATTTTTTACGAAAATTCACCAACGACAAAGGTGTTTGGGCAGAATATGTTCTAAATGGTAAACAGGTGAAAATGAGAATAGTTTTTCCCGAACAGGCAGGGCCAATACCTCATTGGGAGCAAGCCAAAGATGGTTATTGGTATTTTCATACTTTCTATCCCCATCAAATAGATTTAGATTGGCACAACCCCCAGGTATTCAAGGAGTTCTCTCGAATTTTAATCCATTGGAACAAAAAAGGTGCCAGCTTCAGACTAGACGCAATTCCCCACATTGGAAAAAATGTGTTTGTAGGGGAAACGGATACTACAGAATCTACTCACGTTTTGGTCAAATCTCTTCATCAAGTCAATAAACTAACCGCCCCAAACAGTGCATTTTTAGTAGAGGCTGTTCAGCCTGTAGAAATAACCAAGAAATATTTTGGCTCCAGTGACCATATTGAGTCTGAGCTTGCCTACAACTTTCATTTAAACGGCGCTCTTTGGGCCTCAATAGTGGGAAAAAATCCCCAGCACATTTGGGATGCGTTAGATGAAACAAAAAAAATTCCAGATTGGGCGCAGTGGATAATGTTTTTAAGAAACCACGATCAAATAATGCTTGATTTTATAGACGAAGACACAAGGCTAGTTTTATATGAAGACCTTACTGCAAGAGGATTGTCATTTTCTGAGGGGTTTGGAGTGGCTGGAAGAACAGCTAGTTTTTTAGACAATGATGAAAAACAAGTAATTATGGCCCACGCTTTACTAGCCTCTATTTCTGGATCTTTAGCTATTTACTATGGAGACGAAATTGGCCAGGAAAACAACCACAAATACATGGAACAACAAACCCTTCTAAAAAAAGAAGATCCAAGAAACAAAGACGTATCTCACGACACAAGAGATATAAATAGGGGACCATTTCAACAAGAAAAACTTAATAGCGAACAAGGGAAGGTTATTTTGGAGGGTATTTCAAAAATCTTAAACACCAGATCAAAAATTAAAGACTTTTCAACCACCATTCCAGAAAAAATAGACACTCCATATCAGCACGTATTTGCAGCCAGATTTTCTCTAGACGGGCCAGACCTTGAGGTGTATATCAACTTATCCAACCAAGAAGACAAAATCTCTCTCAAAAATCCTGGAGAAACCCTTTTAGCTTTAAATGATTCTCATATCCAAAATCAAGTTGCTCACCTTAGTCCGCATGGGGTTGTTTGGGTAGAGTCATATAACTAATTAAATTATTTGATAAAATAACTTCAAATGAGAAATAATAGTTTTCCACAACTTATCCACAACAATAACTTGATAAAAAAATTCAAAAAGTGGCGAACAAAACACAAGAAAAAAGTTAACCGCATAGCCATTATCACTTCGGCAGCTACTGCAATTCTAAGACTTTTTCTCCCAACTCAACTTTACGGTCTCTTCAAATGAAAAAAACCATTCTAATATTGGGACTGATTATTTTAAGCCTATTTGCAGCAAGATTTTTATTTGGCGGCAGCGAAGACACCTGGATTTGTCAAGAGGGAGAATGGATCAAGCACGGCAATCCAAAAGACCCACCACCAGAAACAGGATGTAAAGGCGAACAAAAAGAAGAGATTCGGGAGGAAATAAAAGAATCGACAGACTCTGCTACGCCAGCTGGTCTTGCGAATCCAGCCGCCATTTACTGCTTAGATCAAAACGGCACACTTCGTTATGAAGCAGGAGAAGGGGGTGTTAGGGGAGTTTGTATTATAGAATCGGGGCAAGAGTGTGATGAGTGGGAATATTTCAGAAGCGAGTGTCCATAACAAAATGAAAGAAAACCTTCACTTTCTTTGTATTATTTATTAGCCAATGAAACAAATAAACTCTCTCACAGACGAAGAGGTGGTGGTTCTTGTTAGAAGCAAAGACCAAGAGCTTTACGTCCACCTAGTCAATCGATATCAAGAAAAGCTATTGCGGTATGCGCAGTACCTAATTAACGATTTGGATTTAGCCGAAGACGTAGTTCAGACAGCTTTTATAAATGCTTATAAAAATTTATTCGGATTCGATACTAAAAAGAAATTTAGCAGCTGGATTTATCGCATTACTCATAATCAGGCCATAAACGCAGCGAAAAAAAACAACAGGATAATTAATTTAGATCAAGAATATTGGAAAAAAGTAGAATCAACACAGAATATTGAAGATGAATACTCAAAAGAAGAGTTGAAAAACATGGTAAGAAAAGCAGTGGGCAAATTACCCATAGGTTACAAATCCGTCATGACTCTATTTTTTCTTGAGGAAAGATCTTATGAAGAAATTAGCGATATATTAAGAATGCCCTCAGGAACTGTGGGCACAAAAATAAACAGAGGTAAAAAATTATTAAAAACTATTATCCAAGAAGGAGGTGGTCATGAGTAAAACAAAAACTTCCAAAAAAACCAAAAGACCACAAAGCATCACCAAAGACGTGATGTCAAAAATAAAATCAGAAGAAGTAAAGATGAAACCCAAGGCATATTTTGTAGTTGGGTCAGTTTTGTTGGGTGCCGGGATCACATCCACCATTCTCTTAGCTTTACTCTTTTTATCCATCTCTATGTTCCATATTCGCACCCAAAACCCGATGGGGTTTTTACGACTAGGAATCGTAGGTGGACCAGCATTTCTTAGAATATTTCCATTCGGGCTCACGCTAGTTTCAATCCTCAGCATTTCTTTAGGAGCTTGGCTTTTGAAAAAGTACGATATTTCTTACAAGAAAAACTTTTTAGGAATTATTTTTGCAATAGTGGGATCCGTCATCGTAATGGCTTTTATTATCGATAAATTCGGAGCAAGTGACAGGTTAGAAAAATTAAGAACCTTAAAACCTTTATATAAACAAGAGTTTTCAAAAGAAAACGTAATTATGGGGGAAGTAATTAGCGTGCATCAAGATCATATAGAAATTCAAAAACCCACCTCAGAAACATCGATTCCAGTTTATTGGGATGAAAATACAATAATCCCTGGTGATGAAAAATTTCAAGTCGGAGACAGAGTGGGAGTCGTGGGCAAATACTACGAAGGCGTCATATATGCTCAAGGAATTCACAAAGGCAGAATGATGTGGAAAAAACAAATCAAACCATCTTCCGGTAGCGCCCTCCCAAGACCAAGAGTAAAAGGAGCTCATCGTCCCACGCCCCTTCGTAAATAATTTCAAGCACCTAAACTGAAAGATTTTGCAGCCTTCTTTGTATTACATGTAGAAAGGAGGTGAAATAAATGAATAAGAAAAACGTAGCAACACTTAGCCTTTTAAGTCTTGTTGTTGTAGGTTTGTCCACCCCAAAGCTTGTAGGAGCCTTCTGGCCATTTGATCAAGCAAAAGACAAAAGCGAAGTAGGGTTGCAGGGTGACGCTCCAGCATGGGGCAAAAGACTTCAAAACCTTTCTCCAGAAGAGATTCAAAAAAGAGAAGAACATAGAGCTACCCACATGGAAGAAAGACTCCAGACTCTAGCTGATTTTTTCGGCATGGACATTGAAGAGGTTCGATCAAGGCTCGAAAATGGTGAAAAACCTAGGGATATTGCCGAAGACTCAGATAAAACCATAGAAGAATGGAGAGAGTATAGACTCGAAGCCAGAAAAGAACACATGAGAGAGATGGGTTTATCAGAAGAAGACATTCAAGCCAAGATTGATTGGGCGAAACAAAGGGGTCGTGGAAAAGGAATGGGAAAACACTTTGGAAGGTAAAAAGCTAACAAATAGCTCCTGGAGTACTACGGGAGCTTTTTTGTTAGAATACGGTCATTATGAAGTTCAAAAACATTACTACTCCTGATGGAAAAAAATATCAAATTCCAGAAGATATTACCTTAATCTTTCCAGAATCAAAAACAGTTTCCCAAAAGGACTTACATTTTCTTGCATATATTCCCTGGAACGATAAGTACTTTGAACACATTCCAGAAGAATACAAAGATTTTTTTCAAAAAATTCTACCAAAACTATCAAAAAGAACCACAGACGTACACACAGCCATATGCTTAGGATTTTTAGATGAGTTATCTCAAGGAGAAGAAATTAATAAAAAAGTATTAGCAATATCACTTATTCTTCATGATGTAGGCTGGGATAAATTGTCAGACGTAGAAATTACTAGCAGTCTTGGTGTGCAGGGAGTGCTTGAACTTTCGGACGAGGCTTCAAAACCAAAGACCAAGCATGCTGTTGAGGGAGAAAAGATTTCCAAAGAAATTTTAAACGAATACCCGCTTCCAGATCATGAAAAAGAACTCATCTTAAAAAGCGTTCGTCTTCACGACATCCCTTGGGAAATAAAACAAAATGGAGAAACACCCAAAGAAGTTCAACTGCTGGCAGACCTAGACCATTTATGGTCGTATACTCATCAAAATTTCTGGCAAGACACTGTTAGAAAGGGCGTAGAGCCACAAACTTACTTAGAAAATCTAGAAAAAGATATTGACGGATACTTTATTACTCTAAAAGGCAAAGATAAAGCAAGGCAGCTTCTAGGGCAAAGAAGAAAAGAAGTTGATCAATTGGTGTGAACCAGATTGCTACAATAATCTTTAGAAAATGACTAAAAAAATTCAAATCACAAGTTTAGCTCTAATGGGCTGGGTAGTATTATTTTTTGTACTATTTCTCCATCCAGTTTTTCTTGTAAGATTTTTCCAACCAAAAGCCGCATATATTTTTTTCAGATTTTCATCAGGGGTTACTAGTTTGTCGGGGTTGGTGGGGGCTTCTTTATATCTTTATGTATTTTCTATTGCCATCAGAACCAAACAACACAAAAAACCGATTTTATGGTTTCAACTACCTCTGTTCATAATTACAATTACCATGACATTTGGATTTTTAATCCCTCTTACCTTGAGTAAATAATGACAAAGAAAAAGACAAAAACCACCATCACAGACAAAAGCAGAGAAAAGTCTCAAAAAAAATACAAACTATTGTCTACGATTTTGGCAATCGCCATTTCTATTGCAATTATTTTCAGCAGAGATTATATTCATCAGTTCAAAAATTACGGATACATGGGGATATTTATAATTAGTCTCATTGGTAATGCAACCTTATTTTTACCTACTCCAGTCCTCATAACCACAGCAGCGCTAGGAGCAGCACTAAACCCAATCATGGTCGGATTAATAGCCTCTCTTGGGGCCGCACTTGGGGAGTCTGTTGGTTATTTTGTGGGCCTGGGTGGAAACATTGTCGTAGAAAAGTCGGACACGTACAAAAAAATAAAAAATCAAATCGATAAATATGGATATTGGGGAATAGTGTTTCTAGCCAGCATTCCAAATCCTTTATTTGATCTTGCTGGAATTATGTCGGGAGCTTTAGGGATTACGTATTTTCAATTCTTTTTTGCAACATGGATGGGATCGTTTATTAAATACACTCTCACCTCAACTTTTGGACTCACGCTTGGAGAACTATTCCAATAAATCCCTTGTAAACCAGATGCTTACTTGATAAAATCCGTTAAGATAGATTTATGGCAGAACCTAAATACAAAAGAATCCTTCTAAAAATCGGTGGCGAGTCCCTTCTAGGCGATAAAGAGTATGGTATTTCCCCAGACGCAGCAAAAAATGTAGCAGAAGAAATAAAAAGCATTCGAGAATTCGGAGTTCAAGTTGCTTTAGTTATCGGAGCAGGTAACATTTTCAGGGGTTTATCAGCCGCTCAACAGGGCATAGACAGAGCTACTGCAGACTATATGGGCATGTTGGCCACCATAATGAACTCACTTGCTGTTCAGGACGCTTTAGAAAAAGCAGGTGTTGATACTAGAGTTCAATCAGCAATCCAGATGCAAGAAGTAGCAGAACCATTCATTAGAAGAAGATCTTTAAGACATATGGAAAAAGGTAGAGTAGTCATCCTCGCAGCAGGAACAGGCAGCCCTTACTTTACTACGGACTCAGGAGCAGCCTTGAGAGCATTGGAATTGAATTGTGAAATCTTAATAAAGGCGACAAAGGTGGACGGAGTTTACGATAAAGACCCAATGAAATTTGATGACGCAAAACGATATGACAAACTGTCTTACATAGACGCCATCAGCCAAGACGGTGTTCAGGTCATGGACACTGCAGCCCTAAGTCTCTGTATGGACAACAACATTCCAATTTACGTATTTAACTTGTTTAAAAACGGAAATCTTAAAAGAGTGGTTTCAGGCGAGGATATTGGAACTATTGTTCGCTAGGTAAGTCTTCCAAATTTAGATAAAATCCAGGATTTACAGGCACTCCATCTTTATACAGCTCTAAATGGATATGAGGTCCTGTAGTCAATCCAGTCAACCCAACCTCTCCCAATCTAGTATTAAGATCAACAACATCGCCTTCATTAATAGAAACTAGACCCATATGAGCATATAATGACTCAAAACCATCATCGTGTTTTAAAATCACTCTTCTTCCATAACCATGAGTAGAATGAATTACCCTATCAACAGTTCCCTCAAGTACAGGATATACTCCGGTGCCCAGAGGAGCTCTTAAGTCATAACCAGCGTGACCGCCCCTAAACCTTGTAGAAACCCCCACAAATCCAGATACGGGGTTTTGCATTAATACAGATTCAGTAGCGATTTTAGCCTCAACAGGCACCTCAAGGACTACATTTGCAGTTCCAATGCCGGGGTAAGCTAGTTCATCTGGGTGTTGGCTTGTTAAAAATGGGCTAAACATCAACACAGAAGCAGCCAGCTGAGCTCCGAAAACCTTGCGGACAATGCGCTTTTCAAATACTAGCCTTAAAACTCGACTAAAAACATTTCCACTTCTAAAACGAGAGTTTAGATAGGTGGGGGATAAATATCGAGAATAATTGAAAATTTTTTGCACCAAACCAGACAATCTGGATTTGAGTGTGTTTATATTTTTTTTCTTTTGTATCATATTGCAGCCCACACAGGCTGTCAGGTCGTTGTTGGGTAATTTGTTTTTACACTTTCCCGGAAAACCTTGGTTTTCCTCGATAGTGTCCCTGGACACCAGGCGTTCAAACTACTTATTAAACAAAAATCTTCCCTTAAATCAATTTCTTGGGAAGATTGAGAGATTATACCCCATATCTATACCATGTCAAGCGTGCAAAAAGACCTATAAATAGGCAAAAACACCCACCTTAGGCATAAAAGTAAGAAAATTTCATACAAAAGATCAAAAACACCTATAAATAGGCAAAAAAAACTGATAGAAATTGTATTTATAAAATGCTAGTATGAAGAAGTAAATTATCTCAAGGAGACATATGATTAAAGTTGCAATAAACGGATTCGGCAGGATCGGAAGAGTCGCCACCAGGGTTTGGCTGGAAAGAAAAGATCTTCAAGAAAAAATTGACATTGTAGCCATAAACACATCAGGATCACTTGAGATTTCAGGTTGGGCCCATCTTTTAAAACACGACACTAGTTACGGCACAATAAAACAAGAAATAAAAGTTGATGAAATTAAATCTTCAAAAGGAGCCACAGATGAGGATCCTCTTATTGGACATATTAGGGTTTCAGGAAAGAAAATCCCCATTTTAGCTCAAAGAGATCCCGAAAAACTTCCATGGAAAAAGTATCAAGTTGATTTAGTGCTCGAGTCTACAGGAGTATTTAGAGATGAGGAAGGCGCAGGCAAACATCTAAAAGCTGGGGCAAAAAAAGTTCTTATTTCCGCACCAGCCAAAGGTGGAGGCATCGGAACTCACGTCTTGGGAGTAAATGAATACCAAGGAGACAATCCAATAGCCGACAACGCCTCATGTACCACAAACTGTGTCGCTCCTGTTGCTGCAGTCATTCACAATAAATTTAAAATCAAAAAAGCAACTCTTACCACAATCCATGGCTACACAGACGATCAAAAACTTCAAGATGGCTCGCATAAAGACCTGAGAAGATCTAGAGCAGCAGCTCAAAACATTGTTCCAACTACTACCGGAGCAGCCAAAGCCACTACAAAAGTAATTCCAGAGCTTCAGGGCTTATTCGAGGGACTTGCTATAAGGGTGCCTGTTATTACGGGATCAATTTCAGATTTAACTTTCTTAGTAGAAACCAAAACAACCCCAGAGGGAATAAACAAAGCCATAAAAGAAGCTGCCGACTCAAGTAGATATAAAGGCATTATCGCTTGGACTGAAGAACCAATAGTTAGTAGCGATATTGTAGGAATGCAAGAATCCACTCTTGTGGACCTAAGCCTTACTCAGGTGGTAGGGGGGGATTTAGTTAAAATCATGACCTGGTACGACAACGAGTGGGGATATTCAAATAGACTACTCGAACAAGCTATTGAAGTTGGAACAAAATAAAATTTGAGGCCTGGACGGGACTCGAACCCGTGGAATAGCGGTTTTGCAGACCGCCGCGTTAGCCATCTTCGCCACCAGGCCAATTACTTCCGAATTGTATCAAGCATAAACGCACATATCAATTCAAACATTTTGTTTTACAAATTTGTCAACGATACTCGAGTTTGATATCATCAACTCCGAAATGAAGAAAATTATAACAATTGCCCTTTTGAGTATTTTATTGGGTGCTTGTACAGTTCCATTCACCAAAACCAAAAAATCAGCCCTAGATATAAAGTCTGAACCAAAGGCTGCTGTATTTCTAAATGGTGATCATGTTGGTTCAACACCATTTTACAAAGACGATCTCAAGCCTGGAGATTACACGGTCAAACTTTCCTTAGAGTCAGACCCAGGGAGAACCTGGCAAACTCAAACATCACTCAAGCCTCAGTTGCTTACCAATATAACCAAATCTTTTGGGGAGACGGAAGAAGTTTCCAGTCACTTCACCTTATCTCTTGAGCCTCTATCTAAAACTGAGGAAACAAAAATAACTATGATTACCCTACCAGATAGTGCTGTTGTAAAGGTGGATGGACAGCCAGTAGGATTTGCTCCAGTAGAGATAGACACTATTTCCCCGGGAGATCACCAGATTATTATTGGAAGTCCTGGATATAAACAACTTACAATTCCAGTCAAAGCCATACAAAGCCATAGCCTTGTTATTACAGCTCAGCTTGCAAAAGACAAAGACCTAACTCTTAAGAGTGATCAAGCAAACGATTCTTCACCATCAGCTTCTCCAAAAACAGACACAAACAATTCAACAGCTGAAAAACCAACAAGCAAAACAGCTACATCGTCTGCAGTTACAAAACCTTACGTAACCATCATAGAAACAGGAACAGGTTGGCTTAGGGTAAGATCAGAGCCAACAGGATTTTCCGATAATGAAGTTGCAAAAGTGAACGTTGGAGAAAAATATTCACTAATAGAAACCAACCAAACAGGCTGGCATAAAATCGAATACTTTACTGGAAAACAGGGTTGGATTTCAACCAAATACGCAACTGTAACCGAGTAAATTAAACCCCATAAATAATTCCAATCACCATCAAAACCCAAATTATTGCAGTCGTAAGGATCGGCTTATCAGACAGCAACACTCTTTCTGGACTTTCTCCCTTATTTTGCTCATATACTAATTGCAAATACCTCATTACTCCATAAATCACAATCGGAATGGTAATCATAAGCCATTTTTGAGCAACTAAGGCTTGAGGCAATATAGAAAACAAAGTTGGCAGGGGGCCAGATGTTTTTTGAAACTGAAATTGAAAGGTAAATAGAGCATAAGTAAGCCAGGTTGTATTCGCAAACATTCCTGTATATATATCAAGGAGTCTTTGAGTATAGTGTCCTTGGGCTACTCGGTGCTTAGATACGCTTATACCCACTCCTTTTAGAAGCGTTCTTTCGCTTTGTCTTTTTCCCACAGCCAAGAACAGCGAAGCAGATAATACAGCTAAAAGAAACCAAACATTCATGTGTAAATTTACAACAAATGCACCCGCATAAACACGAAGAACAAAACTGGCTGCAATAGAAATCACATCAAAAATTGGGATTTTTTTCAAAAGCAATGTGTATGAAAATTGAAGCAAAGCATAAGAGAGAAGAGTTAAAAAGAAAAAGAAAGACAACATTCTTGAACCAATCAAGCTCAAAACCAACAACAACATTCCTACAAAAGCCCCAGTATGAATTGGGAGAGATCCAGCAGCAATCGGGCGCTTTTTCTTAAATGGATGATGCCTATCATTTCTTACATCAGAAATATCATTAAAAAAATACAAAGCCGAAGCTAGTGTGGAAAACAGCAAAAACGCTTGAAAAACCCTAGTAAAATATCCAGGAAAAAACAAAAACCCAGAAAATATTAGTGGCGCAAATAAAGCAACATTTTTTACCCACTGTCTTGGTCTGGCTGTTTTGAGTATGTCATAAAGTAGTTTAGCCACAACAATAAACCTCCAACGCCTAATACTAGCAGCACGATTGTAAACAGTTTTTGTCTACTATTCAATTGCAATGCCGCAGTTCCTAGTATAGCTGTAGCAATCCAATAAAAAACAGCCACCCTTCTTTTTCCCCAACCCAAATCAAGAAGCTTGTGATGAAGGTGTCCTCTATCTCCCCAAACTGGAGATTTTCCGTGAGCTAAACGTCTTATTATTGTATAAACAGCGTCCATCATCGGAACACCTAAGACAATCATCATTGTGGCCAGCTTCGATCCTGACAAAATAGACAAAACCGCCAACATATATCCAGCAATAGCACCACCTCCATAACCGGGCATTATTTTTTGAGGGTAAAAATTCCAAGGTAAAAATCCCAAATAAGCACCAGCAGTCAAAGCTGCCAACACAGTTACATTCCATTGAGTTACATCCCCGGTAAACCTTAAAGAAAGTAAACCAACTACAAAAGCTGCCACCACCACAATTCCGGGGAGTTGACCATCAAGACCTTTTGCCCAATTTACCATGTTCATAGACCACAATATCCAAACCACAGCGAACAGATCAGCTAACACCCAAATTGTTCGGGTTTTACCAAAAAGCTCAAAGGCAATTTGTGGAGTAGATAGGTTTATTATTCCCCCAAAAGGATTTGTTACAAAAGCAATTCCAATACCTGAAGCAACTACAATAAGCGCTGCAGCCAAACCCAAAAATATTCTCAAGTATGGACTTAAATCATAAATATCATCCAACACCCCAGTTACGGCTAGTAGAGCAGCGCCTAAAATTATTCCCACACTGTGTTTATCAAACCCTAAAAAAACTGCAGAAGAAAACAATATTGCAAAAAACACCACAAGACCACCACCCCTCGGAACAGCTGTTTTGTGAGTAACTTTTACATGCTTATTCTTTTTCGGGTCATCTACATATCCGAATAATCTATAAACAAACAACACCAGAGGAGTTAACACGAACGCAACTATTCCAGATAAAATCATCGGGGAGATAAATATAGACAATAATGTGTTCATCGTTTAAAAAACCAAATATAAAACATACAACATTGAAACAAGCATCAAAACAACAGAACTAAATGAAATCCAGAAATATAAAGACAAAGTAACTTTTGATTGTTTGCAATATTTTTTTACTAAAAAACAGGAACCCAAAACCAACAATTGAATCAAAGGAAGAATTCCCAAAACAAACGGAGACACTAGCTGTTTTTTTCCAAAAGATCTACTAAAAAACAAAGGAATTTCATTTGGCATTTGCCACACAAAAACAAGTAAGAGTATTAAGGTCACAACAAAAACAAAACCTGACAGTTTAAGAGGTAATAAAAGATTCTGTGTTGAGGATGTTTTTTCTTTGTTCATTAACTGGATTTTACCCCAAAGTTACCATCGAGCAAGCTCAGACTCTAAAATCATGTGCACATCAACCCCATCAATAGTCTTAACTTTTATGTAGTTATTTTGAATTAAAGCCTCAAGTTCAGGAAAATGCGGAGGTTGTCCGGGTATTACCACAATAAATCTTGGCTTTTCGGTTGCAACGGCTTTATATGTTTCATCATACCCATTAGGAAAGTCTCTGATATGAAAAGACACAATATATCTACCTACTGGCAGCCTGTCACTCAAATCGTAAATTGCAGGCTCCTCCCCCCAAACAAACACTCTTTCATCTGGAAGGGTTCTTTTTCTAAGATAAGAAGCAATTTTCTTGTTTCGCTCTAAAGAGGAAGGAAAGTAATTTTCATACGCCTGTCTATCCTTTTTTCCTGACACGTACTCAACAAAATTTTTATAATAAGGAATTGTTGGGTAATGCCAGAATCCAATTTCAATCAAAAGAACAATCACTATTCCAAAAATTCCCGAACCAACTGCCAGGTCTCTATAGTTTTTCTTTGACGCAAAAACATCGAACATTAAACCAAATAAAAACACAGCAGGGATTAGAGGTTGGAGTAAGTAGTGGGGGTATGGTCTGTTAGACAGTAAAGATCCATAAAGGGACAAAAGTAGCCACATAGATAAAAACAACACCCTATTTGAAGACTTCTTATGTTTCTTCAAAACAAGAAAGATTAAACCAAAACCAGCTATCAAAAGCATTCTCCAGACCAAAGGATTTGCAAATGGTGAAGACTGCTTTCCTTCCCAAGACTCAATATATCCTATGTTTTGAAGAAGTGCGGATCTTACGTATGGCTCTATTGCTCCTTTTGCATAATAATAAACCACACTCAAAAGGATTGGCGCCAAAAAACCCAATATAGTAAACCAAAGTTCTTTAGAAAGCAGTCGCGAAAAAGTTGCTTTAATAGTAAGTTTTTTTTGCGAAATTAACCACCAAAAATATCCAGCTGCGAAAAAATCAAAAACAATTGGAACCTTTATTAAAAATCCTAAAGAAAAAAGAAGGCCCACCACAAAAAATTGAACACTAGATGCCTTTTTACCTTTTTTAGCCAGCTGATAGACTAGAAGCATTCCTCCCAAAGCGGGAACTGTCATGAAGTTTTCACCATTTGCGATATTTCCCTCAAGCATAGGAAGTGTTGAAAGTATTGAATATAAAACTGTAGAAGTTATTACGCTGGATCTCTTTTTGAATAAAAGATCAGCCAATTTTGCAAACAACACCACAGAAACGGCATGCACAACCATCAAAAGCATTCGGAACCAAAAAACATTTCGAACTAAAGCAGCAACCACATATATTAGGGGAGTTTTGTGGTCAAATATATCTCTATAAAAAACCAACCCTTTTCTTAGTCCTTGTCCCATCACTAAATATATTTCTTCATCACCATACCAATGAGGCTCATGCAAAGACGGAACACGAAGAACAAATACTACAAACAACAACACCACCAACCATTCATGCTTGTGTAAAAAATCAATAAATGTCTTAAAAGTTTGAGTTTTTTTGTTAGTTCCCATTACATCAAGTCTAGCAAACACAAACACTTAAGAGCAACTAGACAAAAACTTAAACTTTTTCTGTCACCCTATACTCAATATACCGACCCAACATCAATCTAGTATGAGCATCAATTCCAGGAAGGGCGCTAAAGAAAAATCCAACCACAGGCATCAAAACAAATTCAAAAGGGGATAGCAACTTTCTAATAATAGAAACCTTATTTGGGCGAGGTGGTCTATTTTTAGCATCAATTAAAAACACTACAACCAAGGAAATTAAAGAAAAGGTAAGTATTGCACTACTTACTTGCGGCAGAGTTTTTCCAAGCGTGGTTCTAGAAAAGTCAGGATTCAAAAACGGCGGCAACAAAGCGCCCACTGTTATAGCAAACCAGTTTACCGGCCAAAGAAAGTGGTTTTCCAAAACATGAAGAACTCTGAATGTTTTGTCCCAAAAAGGCATTCCAGAAACAGACAACCACCTTTTTATTATGTATGCATCATCAGAAACACCCCACGCCCAGCGTTTTATTTGTTCGTACTGATTCACCATAGTGCTCCAAAAATCATTTGATTCAGCAGCGTCATTAAACAAAGGAATAAATATAGGTTCTACAGTAACTTCTCCTTTAGTGGCAAAATAAGCTTTAAAAAATATTCGATAATCCTCAGGAATAACATCAACATCCCAATATCCAATCTCATCAATCAATTTTAGGGACATGGAATAAGAAGAAAAATTCATCAAACTATCTGGCCTCATCAATACATACAACTGAAACACGGAAAAAGTTGATGCAAGCACTCTTATTGGGGCAGGAATTTTCCATATATTGTTATAGAACATAATCGCGGCTTGCCAAATTCTTCTATATCTAGCAGGGTTGTCTAAAAAGTTATATGTTAAAGCCGCAAAATAATGAGGATGCATAACGGTGTCATCATCCTCACTAGTGATGGTTGTATGATCAATGTCTATTCCAATTTCATCAATAAGTTTTTTCTTTGCAATTTTTGCCCCCCAACTTGTGTTTGATGACTTTCCTTTTACTTCGCCTTCAATATCTGGGTGAAGTGTAGTCCAAACATAGCCAATATCTTTTCCGAATTCTTTTTCTACAATTTTTGCCTTTCTTTTTGCATCATCACCCTCTCTTTCTTCGAAAGAAACCATCACAGCAATGTTTTTTGCAGGAAAGCTTTGATTCTTAATAGCTGTCAAAGTTCTTCTTAGGGTCTTTAAGGGAGTTTTGTATGAGGGGATTACAATAATATGATGAACCTTTTTCCAGTCGGGGAAATTTTTTACATCTCCCATCCAATAAACATTAAAGGCAATTACGTAGTAAGCCACCAACTTTGGCACAAAAAAAGACCCCCACAAAGGGAAAATTATCAATGACCAACTTACAACTCCAGGAAGTATTTCCAGAAAACGCTGACTTCTTACAGGATGTCGACGGATCCATTGAGTGACCCAGTCATCTTTATATTCATGCATGCTTATTCTTTTATTTAAATTCCAAACAAACGCTGCGCATTATCTGAAGTTTTAGCAAATACAACATCTTCAGAAATACCTCTTAAGTTAGCGTGAAATTGTCCTATAATTTTAACATTTTCAGGCTCACATCGCAAAAATCGACCCTCATTTACTTTTTTATCACGAAGAGGGTTTGGGAGCATGAATGGACTGTCGGTTTCAAGAAGTAGTTTATCTAGAGGAACTTGCTTTGAGACTACAGACCTACCTTCATCAAAAGTCACATTTCCAGTAAAGCTAATATAAAAACCAGAATCAATTATTTTCTTCGCAAATTTTTTACTTCCCTCAAAACAGTGGAAAACGCCTAAAGGAGTGCTTTCATGTTTTAGTAATTCAACCAACACGCCATCTTTTGCTTCTCGACTATGAACAATAACGGGTTTATTTAATTGAATTGCTAATCTCACTTGAGAGTCAAATATATTTTTCTGAACATTAATCAAATCTTCTGATATTGAAACATCGTCGTATTTATTTGAGTTTTTATATTCATGATAATCCAATCCAATTTCTCCAATGGCCACGACATTTTGGTTTTGAGCCAGTTTTTCTAGCTCTCTTAATTGGTTTTCAGTCAAAACCAAAAAATCATTTTCTTTAAACTGCTTTGCATGGTGCGGATGAATTCCCACAGAAGCAAAAAGAGAATCGTTCTCTTCCGCCATCTCTACGGCCTTTTTTGATGAGTATAAATCTGTTCCGACAACAATCATTTTTGAAACACCGGCATTAACAGCTCTTTTCACCACTTCTTTCCAGTCTTTTTCAAAAACTTCGAAATTTAAATGAGTGTGGGTATCGATCATATCCAGCCAAGTTTTTCCAGATCCATTTTTAAATGGACAGACAATTCACCCTTCATGAGAGAAATTTCTTCTTTAGAAACCCACCTAAGCTCAACACACTTGTCAGGCTCCATGATTTTGGGTGCATTTTTGGTTTTTGCTTTAAACACCCTAACTTCCCAAACCACGCCATCACCCATGTCAGGATAAGTATCATGTGACAGGGTATTTACAATTTCCACCTCAACACCCAATTCTTCTAAGGCCTCTCTTTTCGCAGTATCAGAAAAATCTTCACCACTATCTAGGGCTCCACCGCACAGCTCCCAAAAACCAGGCTCATATCTAGATTTTGGCCCTTTTTTTGAAAGAAGAATTTTTCCCTGATCATCCTCAATCATTAAAACTGCAGCCCTTTTTATTTGGGTCATATCCTTGGAAATAAACTTTCACCCTTTGTAATTTTAGAGCCAGAAAAAAGATCAACAATTTTTCTTGAAGACTCAGGAATAATAGGCTCAATTGCCTTGGCAATTTCAATCAAAGAAGTAGTAGATTCAGAGCCAATCACAATATTTTCAAGTATTTTATTGGCCTCTTCAGGTGATTTTTTCCAAGGAGCATTCTTTTCAATATATTTATCTATTCCACTAATTACTCCAAATACATAATCTAAAGCTTTATTAAATTCATAATTTTCCACATATAACCTCATTTCCTCTAAAATCACATTTTGCCTATTAAGTTTTAGCCTCGAGACATCAAGGTTGTTCTTCTCAGCCAATCTTGCAACTCTGCTAACCAAGTTTCCCAAACCATTTGCAAGAAAAGCATTATATCTCTCATCAAATTTACTCCATGAAACATCCATATCATCTGATACGGGCCCAAGATCAATTAATAGAAATCTGGCTCCATCCACCCCATATTTCTTAACCAATTGCTTAGGGCTTATTACATTTCCTAAACTCTTACTCATCTTTTGATCATCAACACTGATAAATCCGTTAATAAGTATTTGTTTTGATGTTGGTAATCCAGCTGACAAAAGCATGGCTTGCCACATAGCAGACTGCTGTCTAAGGTTATCTTTTCCTGCAATTTGAACTACTGGCCAAAAACTGTCAAAATTTTCTTCATCATTAGGCCAACCCAAGGTTGAAATATAATTTACCAAAGCATCAAACCAAACATACATTACATGCTCATCATCACCAGGAACAGGAACCCCCCAAGGCATTTTCTCCTTACGTCTTGAAATACTAAAGTCTTGCAGACCTCCACCGACAAAAGAACTTATTTCTCTTTGTTTTTTGCTAGGTTTTACAAAATCACCCTGCTGATAAAGCTCCATCAACTTATCTTGATATTTTGAAAACTTAAAAAAATAATTTTCCTCTTCATGAATTTCAAGATTTCTGTTTGGGTGAAGATGACATTTTCCATCCACCAACTCCGAATCAGTTTTTTCAAGCTCGCAACCAACGCAGTATTTAACCTTATATAGTTTTTTATCAATGTCGCCGTTTTTTTTGCATCTATTCCAAAACTCTTGAGCCGCTTTTATGTGGTGTTCATCAGTAGTTCTAATAAAGTTTGTATAGCTCAAATTTAATAAGTTTTTCAATTCATCAAATTTAACCGCATACTCATCAACATAGTCTTTTGGATCCTTATTTTCCTCTAAAGCTTTTTGGTATATTTTCAATCCATGCTCATCTGTTCCTGTGTTAAAAACAACATTTTTACCAAGTAGTTTTTGATATCGAGCAATTACATCAGCTGCTACAATCTCCAACCCAAACCCTATATGTGGCTCTGCATTTACATAAGGGAGGGTAGTAGTTATGTAGTAATTATTTTTTTTCATTTACGTCCTTAAATTTTACCAATAAAAAAACTCCTCTGCGAAAGGAGTTCTAAATAAAACCCCTTCACGTTCAAATTCTTACTTTACACATCAAAGGTGAAGGTTTTGCTCTCATGGCGTTATTGTAGCACAGTAAAATTTATTTACTTGAGAAAATATTTTCAACAAACTGACCAATTTTTTCCACCCAATCTTCAGCCCATTCTTCTGCCTTAATTTTTTGCAAAGCCAACTGTATTCCCGGGTCTCCCATTTTTTCGTTTACAGAAGCAATGGTTGCAGACGAAACCTTTAAATAGCTTTTTATATTTTCATAACTCCTACCTTTATCCAGAAATATTGCAATAGCGATTCTTTTCACAATTGCCTGCTGTTCTGTTTTAGATAGTAAGTCCCAAAAAACTACTTTAGCCTCGGACTCCGTTCGGATGTCGGATATTAACTTGAAAAATATTCCCTCAATTTGTTTTTGAATATTTTGGTTTAATTTCTTTTTAGAAACCTGCATAAAAGATTGATAAATCAGATAAGTTTAATTAATAAAAGTAGAATATTAGATATTTATACGCAAGTCAAACTAAGATCGAGATATATATACATCAAGAGTTATCAAAAACAGAGTCAAAAGAGCAATATTAAAAATAGAACCAATCCCAATTAAGCGAAGTACTAAAAAAAATGAAATTCCAAAAGAAAAAAATAAACCCCTTCTTGAAGATTTTAATAGGAAAGAAAAAGATAAAAAAGTTGAAACAAAAAAAAGAATAAAAAACAAAGCGTAACTATCTTTTAAAATGAAATCTCTCACCAGCAATGGGTCAACAAAGAAAATTAATAAAAACAGCAATATCCAAAAAATCACCGTTAAAACAAGAGAAGGAACAAGATTTTTCTTTTGAGATCTCTGCTTTCTTTCTCTTTTTAAAACAACGTTCATAAATCTATACTAGTTGTTTGTTTCAAGTGTTACAATGTCGTCATGAATCAAGATTTGTATCTAATCAGCGCGATATTAATTGCAGGATTTTCACTATTAGGCTGGTTTGTAAATAGAAAAATACAATCAATCTCATCCCAAGATATTGAAGAAGAAAAAACAAAAAACATTGTAAATCAAGTTTTTGGAGAAGTGAGCAGTAGGGTTATTGATCAGGCTAAATCTGTTTTAGAGACAGACAAAGAAGCGATATATAAAGACAATATTCACAAAAAAGACGTCATCGAAAAAATTGTTACAGATCTACAAAAGGAACTAAAAATTCGTCAAGAAGAAATTCGCGAACTTGAAAGAGACAGAAATAAGAAGTTTGCAGACATTAGTCGCTCCATAGCAGAACACAAAGAAATTACCAGAGAATTAAAAACTTCCACAGAATCCTTGTCCCGGGTTCTTTCAAACAATCAAACTCGCGGAGAATGGGGCGAAAGAATCATTGAAACAATTCTTACAGACTCCGGACTCATAGAAGATGTTCACTATCAAAAACAAAAATCTCTTCCAGGAACAAAGGTGATTCCAGACATTACCCTTCTCCTTCCCAACGAGAGAAAAGTAGCTATCGACGTAAAATTTCCATACCAACAAATCCAACACATGGCCAAAGCCGAAACTAAAAGTGCCAAAAAAGAACACCAAAAACTATTTGAAAAAGATTTAAAAACTAAAATCACCCAAATTGAAAAAAGAGGATATATAGACATTGAGGCTGGAACCTTAGATTATGCCATCATGTTTGTTCCCAACGAAATGCTTTTTTCCTACATCAATCAACAATTCCCCCACATAGTTGATCAAGCTATGGCTAAAAAAATCATCCTCACCTCACCCTTCACCTTTTTAGTAGTGGCCCGCACAGTTATGGAGTCATATAAAAACTTCATGATTGAAAACAATTTAAGAGGAATCATCAAACACATTCATCAGTTCATTGAGGAGTGGGAAAGATTCACAGGAGAATTCAACAAGTTCGATGAATCTATTGCTAAGCTTAGAGATAATTTCGATAAAATAAAATCCACTAGATATAAACGTATGCAACTTAGGATTAGAAGAATTCAAGAAGATGAAGGAAAGAGTATGGCGAAAAAAGAGTCTGCCGTAATTGCAGAAAAAAATGAGTAGCGAAAAGAAATTAAATAGTCACCAAAAATCAGTTGTTCGTCACGCTTTAGATCCTCTTTTAGTGGTTGCGGGAGCCGGCACAGGCAAAACCACCACCATCATCGAAAGAATTAGATATCTAATTACTCAAAAAAAAGTAGAACCAAGCCGTATATTTGCTGCCACCTTCACTCAAAAGTCTGCAGAAGAAATGTTAGATAGACTAGATGAGATCATGCCTTTGGGGTATGAAGAACCTTGGATAGGCACTTTTCATGCATTGTGTGATCGCATTCTTCGACTTGAAGGTTTTCACATAGGCATAGATCCCAACTTTACTGTCATGACTCCTACTCAACAATGGTTGTTTATAAGAGACAATATCTTCGATCTCGGACTTGACCACTTTAGGCCTCTTGGAAACCCAAGCACATTCATTTCAAATCTCATTAAGTTTTTTTCTAGACTCCAGGACGAAGACACCCCTCCCAAAGAATTTATAAATTACGCAAAAAAATCCTCCCAAAACACCATAACCGACGAAGAAAAAGAATCTGCCTCCCATATTAGTGAGATATCCACAGCTTTTAAGCTATATCATCAAATAAAAATCAAAAACTCTCTTTACGATTTTGGAGACTTAATCACTCAAACTCTCCACCTTTTTAGAAGCAATAACAGTATTCTAAAAAAATACCAAGATCTTTTCACTCACATCCTCATCGACGAGTTTCAAGATACAAACTATGCGCAATATCAACTTATTAAATTACTTGCACCAGCAAATAACAATCCAAACCTTATTGTCGTGGGCGACGATGATCAGTCTATCTATAAATTTAGAGGCGCTGCCATCAGTAATATTTTAGGTTTCAAAAAAGATTATAAAAAAGCCAAAGAAATAATTCTCACCAAAAACTACCGCTCAGTTCAATCAATATTGGATCATTCATACAAACTCATCCAACACAACAATCCAGACAGGCTAGAAACAAAGCTGGGAATAAACAAAAAACTTTCATCAGAAACTAAAGATAATGATTCAGAACAACTCATTTACCACTCCAAATCTCACCAGGAAGAAATAGATATAATCATCGAAAACATTATGCACTTGGTCTCCACCAAAAACTATACATTCAAAGATTTTGCCATCCTCACTCGAGCTAACAACCAACTAGACCCATTTGTTCAATCATTAAAAACCCACAACATTCCTTATCAAAGAGTTGGAAATAGAGGCCTTTTTGATCAAAAAGAGGTCAAGTCATTGATAGACTTCTTATACGTGCTTAGCAACCCAGAAGAATCCGCCTCGCTTTTCCACTTCATGCACTCTGATTATTTTCATGTCGATCCCAGTCAAATTATTCAGCTTATAAACCTATCCAGAAAAAACAGCCAATCACTTTATGAAACTCTTCAAAGCTTTAAAGACGAAAAACAAATAAATAAAGTAATTGACACTATTATCAAGTTTCAAAACTATGCCAGCAAATACCCCACAAGCAAAGTTTTACACGAATATATTATTCACACAGATTATATTCAAAAACTCGCCAACATTGATTCTGTAGAAAATTCATTAAAGATACAAAACATAAACCTGCTCTTCGACCACATCAAAAAGTTTGAACAAGATGAGTCAAATACTCACATCACGCATTTTATTGAAATTCTAAACCAATGGATTGAGGCAGGGGAAAATCCCGCTCAAGCCACCATCGAAGACATAGACACTGTCAGCCTTATGACTATTCATGCTGCCAAGGGTCTAGAGTTTCCAGTTGTATTTATCCCCAGCCTTATCGTAGGCAGATTTCCCACCACCAACAGAAAAAATAGAATTCCATTCCCAGAGGGCTTAATTAAAGAAACTCTTCCAGAGGGTAATTATCACATAGAGGAAGAAAGAAGATTGTTGTATGTGGCCATGACTAGAGCCAAACACCACCTTTATTTATCATATGCAGATGATTATGGGGGAGTTCGAAAGAGAAAACCAAGTGGATTTTTATCAGAAACCGACCTTAAAGAAAAAGAAGTAGAGCCCACAATCATCATTAATTCAAAAAATACAGAGCCATCCACCATTACCTATTTAGACAAATACAAAAAAACAGAAATCAAATCACTTTCCTACACCCAAATAGATGACTTTAATGGATGTCCTCTCAAATACAAATATCGATATATCCTCAAAGTTCCTACGTTACCCAAACAATCTCTTACATTTGGCAGGACCATACACGAAACCCTAAATGATTTTCACCGACTTGCACAACAAGGCAAGAAACTAAGTCAAAAAGAATTTATTGACTTATACAAATCTCACTTTAATGAAACTGGATACAAAAGCAAAGAACACAAAGAACTCAGATACAAAAAGGGTATTGAAGACTTAAAAAACTATTATAAAACTCATAAAAACTTATTTGGCAAACCAATTCATTTAGAAAGATCTTTCAAGATAAAAATAGACGACATAATTATAAAAGGGAAAATAGATAGAATAGACGAAATAGAGGGAGGGGTAGAAATCATCGATTATAAAACTGGAAAAACTAAGGATCAAAAAACAGTAGACAGAGACGAACAATTATCTTTATACGCTTTAGCTAGTAGTGAGGTGTTTGGACTAAATCCAAAACAAGCAAGTCTATACTTTATTGATTCTGGAAATAAAATAACAACCTCAAAAAGCCAGAAACAATTAGAAAACACTAAGAAGAAGTTTGCAAAATATATTCAAAAAATTAAAACTTCAGATTTTAAAGCTAATCCAGAAAAAAGACGGTGTAGTAATTTTTGCGAATACAACCGCATTTGCCCCTTTGCCATCAAATAAACTATCTACCAAACAAATTCCATTTACTATAAAGCCCTGGATACATCATTTTTCTTCCTCCAAAACCTTCTTTAAACCTCGTAAAACCCTGCCACTTTATAACTTTTGACCTAGGGTCAAATATTCCTTCAAAGTCAAAGGAAGATAGTTTTCTTCTTTTTCCCTCCAGCATTCCTTTCCATACACAATAAGTCGGAGCAAACAAACTTCTACCAAGGCTGTTTGAGCCATTGTGTGAATAAAACAACCCATCATCACTTTGCATATAAAAAGTTGCTGCTACAAGATCATTTTTGTAGTACGCCATACTCGAAAAACACTTATTTCCAAAGGCAGAAACTTGGTGATAAAACCATTTTTTTGGCAAAGAAAATACACCCAATCTTTTAGCATTTTGTTTTTGCATGTCAAAAAGAGCAGAAAAAAGTTTTGTGTTTTTTTTCAGTTCATTTCCATCAAATATTTTTACATCCACGCCACGTTTTTCTGAAAGCCGTATGTTATATCTAGTTTTTTGCTTCATGCTGGACAATAAAATTTTATCCGACATCTTCAGGTCAATTATTATGGTCTTTCCAGGTAAAAATGGAACATTGTTTCTAAAATATTTCTTCTTAACAAGTGTGGAGATTTGATTATCATGCAGCGGCTCTATATTTGATTGAATTACCTTATATTTTTTTTCATAATCAGACAATTTCGACATAGAAAGTAGTTGATTTGGTCTTTGAATTTTTATTACAGAAACATTAGTGAGAGGAATTTTCCTAACATAAACAAAAGATTTTACTGATTTTTCTTTTATTACATCCCATCCCAATCTAGATAAATACTCTGCGTAATAGTCAGTTTGGCGAAGATCCATTAAAAAGCCCTTTTTACCCTTAGAAGCAACCATCGAGTTTTATTTGCCAATACATATAATTTATAAAGAATAGGACTCAAGATAAAGTCGTATGAACCAACATAAGTCACATGTTTTCCACCAAAACTAGACTTAAACCGATGAAACCCATACCAAGAGTGTTTTTTGTCAGGACTAATCCCTAGAGATCCCCACAACTCAAATTCATCGCATTTCATTTTTTTACCGAATTGAACTGCCCCCCAAAACAAGCCATAAGGAGCCATTAAACCTCTTTTCCTTCTAGTTGAGGCTCCGTATGGGTAATAAAGCCTATTGTTAAAAACAAAGACTATCCACGAAGATAGCGTTTTTCCTTGATGGGTCGCTTTGAGCAAATATGCCATTTTGTGATTTCTCAAAAATTGCCACATCTTTTTTTGATAAGAAAGCGTATGAGCATAAAAAGATTGTCTGTTTGTAGTTTCACTCAGCAATTCTAAATATTCAGCAAAACTTTCATCAGAACTATCTTCCACTATCTTTACATCTTTTTTTTCTGACAAACGCACGTTATATCTTGATTTCGACTTCATGTTTTTTAGAAGTTCATCATCAGAAGAAGTTAAGTCAACAATGAAAGAGTGTTCAGGGTAAAGAGGTTTGCTTTTTTTTAATCCATGATCCAAAAAGAACTTCCGCTGCGCCTCAAGCGATTGTTCATCGGATGCTAAAGAGTAAACGTAGGGCTCTATCTTTGTAAAAATTGCATTATTTTTTAAAGACAATTTTTTTAAAGTGGATAGAGTTTTTTTTGTTGGCATGTGCGATTGAGTTAAAACACCAATTGTTTTATTTGTCATCGGAAGATTGTGGAAGAGAATGGTAAAGCTTTTTTTGCCTTCCATAAATCTTTCAACCACAACACCCTTACTCTTTCGAAACTCCCCCCACGCAAAAGACTGAACAGGATGGGGCGCCCCAGCATTAAAATTTTCTTGGAAATTATCTTCCCTCATGACCTAATTGTAACACTTGACTAAAAATCTAAAAATTCATCAACATCCAAATCATCACTCAAAAGTTTATCTAGCAAATCATTGTCAGTTTTCAAAAAATTGTCATCAACGCCAGAAAATACATGATTTGGGGCTTCAGACAAGAATCTAGACGGAGTATTTGAAGTCAAGGATCCAAAATACAGTCTTTGCTTAGAGAAAGTCAAAAATAACCGCTTTTTTGCTCTAGTCATTCCTACATAACAGAGTCTTCTTTCTTCCTCCATCTCATCTTTATCCATCATCGACCTTGAGTGAGGAAACAATCCTTCCTCCATCCCAACCAAAAACACAGTATTAAACTCCAAACCCTTGCTTGCATGAAGAGTCATAAAAGTTACACAATCATTTTCTAACTCAGAACCTTTGTTTGGAAGAGTTTTATTTTGAACAAGAGATACGTTGTCCAGAAAGTCAGACAAGCTATCAAATTCTTCAGCAACACTTCTCAATTCTTTTATGTTTTCAATTCTCATCAAATCCTCGTCAACCTCTTCTTTATATTTGTCCAAATAATTTGTTGCCTTTAATACCTCATCCAACAAATCAATACTTTTTTTCTCCAAAACGCTTACACCATCAAGCCATGAATAAAATGCAGCAGCTCTTCTTTTTCCTATTTTTTCTATTCTTTTATTACTCACCTCATCATTTTCATTCAAGCACAAACGAAGGTATGCTAAAACATCTTTTACTTCTTTTCTTTGATAAAACTCAACCCCGCCAACCAACTCGTAAGCCATTCCGGATCTCATAAAAACGTCTTCAAAAACTCTTGATTGAGCATTGGTTCGATATAAAACTGCGAAATCAGACAATTTTAAGATTGGATCACTTAAAATCAGCCTTTTTATTTGTTTAAGTACGAACCTTGCTTCTTCTCTTCCACTTTTTGCTTCGTAAGAAGTCACAGATTCTCCAGCCGACACATCTGTCCACAGTTTTAAAACGGGGTGAGAGGTGTTGTTTCCAATAACGCCATATGCCGCATCCAAAATATTTTGAGTTGATCTATAGTTTCTTGTAAGTTTATAAGTTGTTAGGTCAGAAAAATCTCGTTTTAAAGACATTAGGTTTCGATAGTCAGCTCCACGGAACTTATAAATTGATTGAGAAGCATCACCCACAACACATAAGTTTTTATGTTTATTTGCCAATATTTTTGTTAGCTCATATTGAGCTTTGTTTGTGTCTTGATATTCATCAACTAAAACGTGTAAAAATTTTTCTTGATATTTTTGCTGAACTTGATCTATTTGACCAAGCAAGCGAACAGACAAATACAACAAATCATCAAAGTCTACTGCCCAGGACTTTCTCATTAGTTTTTGATATGCATCATATACTTTTGCCACAATATTTTGGTGAGGCCCATGAGCAAATCCAACATAATCCGAAGGCGATAGAAGCTCGTTTTTAGCTGCTGATATCGCATACTGGATTGACTTAGGAGAGTGTTCTCTAGTATTAATATTGAGTTGACCCATTACCATTTTTATTGCAGCATTTCTATCTTTTTCATCATATATAACAAAGTCAGGCGATAGGCCAATATGTCCTCCTTCAATCCTCAGCAATCTTGCGCAAAAAGAATGAAACGTTCCAGCAAAAGGAAGGTTAACCCCAGTCAAATCATTCAAGCGCTGCTTCATTTCAAGCGCTGCTTTATTTGTAAAAGTAACCAACAAAATTCTACCCTCGGGAACTTTTTTTTCTGAAATTAAATAAGCAGCTCTATGAGTCAAGGCTTTGGTTTTACCTGACCCAGCCCCAGCAAGTATTAAAACAGGGCCACTATCGTGAGTTACCGCATGCTTTTGCTCCTCATTTAAGCCCGATAGAAAGGTTTTTGCCATGCTAGAATGGTAGCACGATTACAAATCACCACAAAGGTAGTTTTAAGATGAAGTATGTAATAGGAAACTGGAAAAGCAACTTAAATATCACTGAAACAAAAAACTGGATAAAAACTGTAAAAAAATCCCTTTCCGAAAACTCAGAAAATCTAAAAATTATTTTGTGTCCTGGATATACTCATCTTCCAATTTTCAAAAGCGACTTAAAGGATCTTGCTTTAGGAGCTCAAACAATTTCATCTTTCCCAGATGGAGCATACACGGGTCAAGTATCAGCAAGAACACTAAAAGATTACATAGAATATGTTATTGTGGGTCACTCAGAAAGAAGGACTTATCTTAAGGAAACTGACAACACAATAAACAACCAAGTTACGCAAGCCATTGAGTCATCAATTACCCCAATTATTGCTGTAGACAAAAAAAACTGGCACTCACAGCTTTCAATTATAAATAGCCAGCAACTATCTCAAAGTTTAGTCATGTACGAACCCCCAGAAGCAATCAGCCAACAGGTTGGCCCAGTTGGAAAGGGCAGCGCAGCACCTATTAAAGAGGTTGTTGAAATGATTAAAAAAATAAAATCAGAATTCTCTTTCAAGGCCAGCATATATGGAGGCTCCATAAAGTCAGACAATATAAAAGAATTTTTAAGCCAAGAGGAAATCGACGGAGTACTTCCGGGATCAGCCAGCATCAATCCAGACGAGTGGGTAAAAATGATAACAATAGCTGCGAAAATTAGTTAGTTAATTTTATATACTCTATATCCACTCGACTCAAAATCTAGGGAATAATTATTTCTAAAATAATCTTCATCAACATTCATTGACCCCCAAAATAAAGTGTTGTCAAACACCACGTAATCAACTCCATATTTTTCCAACAAATACTCACCCCCATCTCCACCGCCATACATTACTTCAACTTCTTTTTCTCTATTTCCATAATCAATCCCATAGGTCCACAACCAACCCCTATAGCCCATTAAAATCTGTCTTCCTGTAAGTGTTGGAATAATAGATAAATGATAATCAGACGTTAAAAAGATAGAGTTAGGGTCTGTTTCATTTCTAATTGATTTTGCCAACAACAACTCTTCATTTGTAAAAGGGACAAGCTTGGGATTATTCTGAGGAAAAACTAATCGAAAAGCGTCTATTGATCCAGAAAAAATCATTAAAAATAATAACAAACCACCAAAAAATTTTCTTTTATTAATCAAGCTGGAAACAAAACTACCAGCAACTCCAGAGAAAAATAAATATATCCAAATAAATATTTTTGTATTATCCCAATCATAGGGCTGCAGAGTGTAAAAATTCAAAAAAACAAACATTAAAATTAAAGGAAAGAACAAAAACTTTTTTTGTCTTTGTAGCTTAATCCATCCCAACAACACTACAATAGGCCAAACTCCCCAACTTTTTATCCAAAACCAAAACAAATTCTCGTTCTTGCTCGCAGCCAACCAGCCTGGTAAATATTTTACAAATGAACCATCAAAAGTGCTGGTTTGCTTAAATAAAAACCAACTCCCAATCAATACAGCAGGTGCTCCAAACCACCACCAAAAAGCACGAATCTTTTTTCTTTTAAAAACATCTACGATAAAGACCCAAAAAATCAAAATGAATAAAATCAACAAACTATGAGGATGAATAATTGGCATCAATCCAGTCAACGTTCCTAGCAAAAACAAAGAAAATTTATTTACATTTTTACCCTTCACAACTTTCAAAATATAAAGCAAAACAAATATTGCCAAAGGCATTCCTAGTATTAACGCTCTTTGCGGCATTATTTGAGCGCTAATGATATCGACCCAGTCGTAAGTATTCCAAAAGGATTTATCTTCAGAAAAGAAAAACTTTCCCAGGTTTTCCAAGCCAGCGCCTAGAAAAAATATTGCACTTGAAATAAAACTCACCAAACTATTTTTAAACAAGTAATCAAACAATTTCCAAACCATCACCACTAAAAACATACTAAACACAAAACCAAGTAAGTTATATGAAATCCAAAAAGGCACTCCCAACCTCATTAACATTCCACCTAGCATGTCAGCTACAAACGGATAACTAAAATCTTTTCCCAAAAAAATAATATTTTGCTTTGGGAAAGAGCTCCTATAAGCAAAAGAGCTCATATACGAAAGATGAGCAGCCCCATCAGCCCAAGAAGATAACCAGCCAGCCCGCATTCCCTCCTTGGTTGGCAAAAGAGCAATTGACCACACTCGCAAAAAATAAGCCCCCCACAGAGTTAAATAAATTTTGAATAAATCAAATTTTGTTTCGAACATTTCTCGTTTACGCATTTATTTGATTGTAATACACTCTTCGTATGATAAAAAAACTTAAAATATCCCCAAAAGCACTTTTAGTATTAATCTTATTCATCACTTTCCTCACTCGAATTTATCGAATTTCAACCCCAAAAACGTATTATTTCGATGAGGTTTATCACGCATTTACAGCCAAAGCCTATGCAGACAACGATCCAAGGGGGTATGAGTGGTGGAATACCTCAGAAGAAGAGGGGACAGCGTATGAGTGGCTTCATCCGCCGATTTCAAAGCTTATCATGGCTACAAGTATTAATATTTTTGGAAAAAACTCTTTTGCTTGGAGGTTACCAAGTGCAATATTTGGAACAATAGTTGTTTACCTTATTTATTTACTAGCTCAAGAGTTATTTAAAAAACCAAAACTATCCTTAATAGCATCGCTTTTAGCTTGTCTGGACGGTCTTCTTCTTGTTCAGTCGCGAATAGCCATGAATGATATATTTGTAATCGCCTTTATGCTTGCTTCACTTTTATATTACTTGAAATGGAAAAACTCAAATAAAAACACAAACCTCATTTTATCCAGTCTTTTTGTTGGATTAAGCATGAGCACAAAATGGTCAGGAATTTTCATTTTAGCAATCATAGGTTTTTCTGAAGGAATAATTTTAGCAAGGAGAAAATTTAAAAAATGGTCCGAGAGAGTTCCTAAGCTTTTTTTAGCTTATGTGCTTGCTCCAATTGTTATTTATCTTCTCTCCTTCACCCAATTCTTCTTGCAGGGTCATACTATAAAAGAATACATAGAACTTCACAATCAAATTATTTTGTATGAATTTAACCTAGATGCAACTCACCCTTATCAATCAAAAGCTTGGGAGTGGCCACTCTTACTGAAAGGTGTCTGGTATCACGTTGACTACAGCATTCCACAAAAAATTGGCAATATTTATGCTCTCTCCAACCCAGTGGTTTCATGGTTTGGATTAGTAGCCATAGCACTTCAATTTGTTCAAATATTAAAACAAAGAAAAAAGAAACCAGAGGCTCTTATTGCGCTCTTTGGGTATTTTATCGTTTGGGCTCCCTGGGTGTTTTCTCCGAGAATAATGTTTTACTATCACTATGCTCCCGCAATTCCGTTTTTAGTCATTCTTATAGCAAAGTATTTAACGGATAAAAACACGCCTTCAAATTTACGAAAAACAATCCTAGGTCTCTCGCTTATTTCATTTATTTTACTTTTTCCATTATGGACTGGGATTCCAATGAATCCAAAATACAAAGACATTGTGTTCCTACTATCTTCTTGGAAATAAACAAAACTAAAGAATAAGCAAGCTCATTGCTCCAAACATTAGTAGTGCGCCACCCAGGGTTAGAAGAACGCTAGTTGGAATAATTGATCCAGCCTCAGGCAAGCTTTGTTCAGGAATTTCTGGAACAGGAGTTGGCGTGACGGTAGGGGCAGAGCCTATTGGAGTAGTACAGTCACTGTCATCTTCACATAGATTTGCTCCAGGACCTGTTATTGATTGGCAGGAAACACCCACACATTCAAGGTGAGATGTTCTCAGGCAATCCGCATCATCTTCACATAGGTTTGGACCTTCTCCATTAACAGACACGCAAGCATCATCTACGCACTCAAGATGAGTTTCTTCAGGGGGAGGAGTAGGAGATGGAGTTGGTGTGGGAGTAGGGGTTGGAGTTGGTGTGGGATCTATACATCCACACTCATCATCTTGTTCGTCTGCTGGACAAGAATTGCTTATACAAACCCCTTCTATTTCTCCAGTTGCAATGTCACAAGCAAGGCCAGCGTCACAAGCAACGGTATCAGAACAAACTTCATTACAAACAGCTGGTGGATTTTCACAAACACACTCATCATCTTGTTCGTCTGCTGGACAAGAATTGCTTATACAAACCCCTTCTATTTCTCCAGTTGCAATGTCACAAGCAAGGCCAGCGCCACAAGCAACGGTATCAGAGCAGACTTCTCCACAAACAGGAGGAGGTTCTTCTTGACACAGACACTGATCATCTTGCTCATCAGCAGGGCATTCATTACTTATGCATGTTCCATACGATTCACCATCCAAAACATCACACTCGTATCCACCGCCACAACCAGATCCTAACTCACACTGCTCCCCACAAACTGGATAGGAAACAGAAAAGCTGGTCAAGCAAGCCCCAGTAGCTGTTGATGCGCTAGGCTTGCTAGTTGGAGCACTTGGGGCCACTGGCACCTCAGCCATCTTTCTTAGTCTCAGTGAGGTTACTACAGCAATTACACCCAACAAAACTGTTACGACGGAGACAATTATTAATACAAGTGTTTTTTTATTTTTTTTATTTTTCATTGGACATGAGCTGATTGCCAGTTAGTGCAATCACTTTCATCGCTGCTCCTACATGCTTGACATGCAACTACATAATCTCCTGGACTATCTATTAATAGGGGCACCGAGTTTCCGGAACCTTTTCCATCTTCTGCTAGGGCCTGGAGGGGAGAGTTGTTAATAGAATATTCAAAATTATAGTGATCTATAGGATCTGGAGAAGAGCTCCCTGAACAAGCAAAACGAACAGAGTCACCGATCTCTGGTAAATTTGGGGTGGACTGTAGGGAGTTGCACGTTAATGTTGAGTCTGGAATACAATCCAAATCATCATCACAAGAATCAGCTTCATCTCCTGCAACGTTCATGCAGGCATAGTCTACACATTCTAGGTGACTTCCTGGATTAACAGGCGGCTCTTCAGGTGGTTCCTCAGGGGGGCACGACTCACAAATATTATTTGTTCCACCGCACAAGTCATCACAACCATCTGCATAGCCGATTACCCATTGCCCATTATTACAGTGACAGCGAACCGCCCCAATATCACTACACAAAGCTCCTTCACCGCCTAAAACCTGACACCAGTCACCGCCACCTCCAATAATTGGAGCACAAGGATCGGTATATCCACCATCATTTCCGCAGAATACCCACCCACCTGCTATTACTCTACAAAGACCACTATCAAGTCCCGCCTGCAAATATTCATTAGAATCAATTTGGTCCTGAACATCAGTTCGAATAACAGTAACGATCCCATTATTGTCATTTATTCCAAGGCCATTATTTTGCATCTCATCTAGTATGTCTTGCCACAAATCAGGGTCTTCTCGAAGCTCATCCAAAGTGGTGTTTGAGTTCCATGTGCAATCTTCGTCATCTGGAGACCCACATAATGGAGAATATCTATTACCTTCATTTTCAGTCCCGCCCACACCACAGCATCCGGTGTTGCAGGCATACCACCCAGAATCACAACCTTCGTAGTATGATCCTTGATGATGATCATCCGAAGCCTGGCTTCTATTGTCTGTATCTTGTTGAACTAAGCTGTTTCCCACAAAAACACCAGATCCCACCAACAACAAAGCCAAAGCTCCAAGTAAAACTTTTACAGTTTTCTTTTGAGCAGTTTTATTTTTGGGTTTTCCTCCATCAGCAATTACTGTTTCTGCTTTTTTTTCTAACTTTTCTTGGTCAGATTTAGGAATTGGTTGTCCTGGAAACTTTGACTCTACAGGCATATCCTCTTTTTTTGGAGGAGAAATTTCTTCTTTGGTTTTTTTGTCAATATTTTTCTCATCATTTTTTTTTGGGATTATTGGTAGAGGAGCAATAACAGGATCTTTACTTTCCTCTTCTTTATTTTTTACCTCATCCCCAGTAGGAAGGGAGTCTTTCACTTCAGGTTTTTCTTCTGTATTTTTATCAATATTAACTGGAGCTCCAAATGCTGGGGTTGGGGGAAGGGGGGTTTTTACAGGCGCAGGAGGTGATGGAACCTTTACATCTCCAAAGGAAGGGGGTGCGTTGTCTTGGGTATTTTTTGGATTATTGTTATCGTTCATTTTTTTATCACACAAAACACCACCGTTTTGTGGCTACATACATGATAGACATTTCAAGGCTAATTGGTCAACTAAGGAAATATTATTAAACAACTTTTTTTTCCCAAACTATACCACCACCAATTAATATCAATCCCAAAATCAACAACGCGAAAGTAACCTCAACAGATCCTGATTCTGGCACCCCAGAACCAGTAGCGGGCTGAGAAACCCTTGGAGCGGGAGTTGGGGTGGGTGTTGGTATGGGAGTTGCTGAGGGAGTTGCGGTAAATGCAGGATTTGTCCCTTGTGCATAGACAGTAAAAGACCTTTTTATAGACTGGAGTATTCCATTTTCATCAGTAAAACTTACTGTTATATCATGCTCTCCAGGCTCCAGGTTTTCTGGAGGGCTCCATGACCAATAGTTTGATTCATCTACCACCACAGTATCGGTAATTTCGTTTTCAGAATTAACCTCAATAATCAGCTGAGTGCCAGCTGGAGCAGTTCCTAAAAACTCTGGTAAAGTCGTATCAACCGCTTCAAAATCATCACTTGGATTTAAAATAGTTAATTCTTCTGTAGCCTCAACTACATCACCAATAGGAGAAAGGTTAAAGCCACTTTTCGTCACAGCTTTTGCACTCTCAGTTGCAGATTTATCAAGAACTTCTTTTTCTTCTTCAGTTTCAGGTGCAGCAATTTGTTGTTGTTCAGAAAAATCATAATCTTGACTAATCGTCACCGAAGGAACTGGCTGGTCACTTCCAGTTGAAACCACCACTTTTGAGGTTTCAAGCGGAGAGGACTTGATTAATATATCCATCAACGTATTTTCTTTATCGTACTCAACATACGATCTCATACTAGAAGTCCTTGCTGTAGAGATAGACAGCGCCCACTGTCCACCATCACTTACTAGGGTAGAGAGCCTGCCTGCATCAGGAAGACTAACATATACAATGGCACCCTCAGCTGGAGTAGAGGCAGCCGTCAATACTTCACCATAAGCAGTATCTGCAGGAGGGGGAGTTCCAAGCACTGGGGCAGTTTCCACCTCGTATGGTTGACCGTTATCATCATAAAGTTGTCCTTCGCCTCCGGAAGCAACCTTAAAGTAATATTTAGTCTGAGGCTCCAAATCTCGAATAGTTACATGATGAGTGTAGTATGTGCCAGTACCTCCAGTGAGTTGGTCGCGGTCATCATTTTCAAGAGTTTTTATGGAGTTTGAACTATTTCCATATCTCAAAAAACCAACTGTTTTTTGATCAGTAACCCAAGAAATACTAAAAGAATTTTCATTAATATTTGTTACAGTTAAATCTTTTGGCGCAAATTCTGGTGCGGCCCTAGGAATAAAGCCGGTGTCTCTTTTTACTAAAAATATACCCACTCCAGAGCCAATAACTAACAGTAGAATTCCCAACAAAGCTGGTAGTTTTTTCTTTAGGCCCTTTTTTTTCATATATTCATCACGACAAACCAGACACACAGAGTGTGTCAACATAATGGTAACAACTTAATAATGTAAGAACAATTAGAAAAATAGCGACTAACATTAATTTTCTACCTGACCACTTAAAGTTGCTGTGGGGGCTGGGGGTTGAGTCGATGAAGGAGTAGAGGGAGGAGAAGATTCTAGGGGTATTAAAACATCAGACTGAACATCTTGGTCAACCACCACTTCAAACTCCTCAGGCAACTCCACTCTAGTAGAAAGCAAATCAACCATCTCAAGATCCAAAGAAGGATTGAGTGGTTCAATTTGAATACTATAATCCTCAGGAATAGTGGTCTCTGAATATGTTTTATACAACTCAATGCCTACCCAAAATAAAACCACCACCAATGTCAAAACACCAAAACGCATCAAATCAAATCTTGCCTTCCACTTACTTACATTTTTAATTATCAGCCGCATCAGAAGTGTCCTCCAGTGGTAGGTAATAAGCTTTCATTTGTAAATTCATTCTTATTTCAGATTCTTCCCCACCAGACTCACTCAAAGACAAAGAGACAGATTCAGCGCTCAATACTCTCTGCATCGATGTTGCAAGACTCAAAAACTCTCTTAGATTTTGGTATTCAGAGGAAACATTTATAGTGATAGGAAGAGATACTAAGTCATCTGCAGACTTAGACAAGTGTTCGGGAAAATAAACCTCATCCACCCTAATGCTTTCAATTGGAACTCCTAGCACTGAAGCCACACCCTCAATTTGTTTCAAAAGCAAATCCAAATTACTTAATTCTGGAATAGCCGAACCTATCATTGGCAACCTATCTTCTACTAACAAATATTCTGATTGAGCAGTTGCTAAAGCAGTAGCTTTCTTATCAAGTTTTTCAGAAACCTCACGCTGATCGTCAATTTTTTTAATCAGTTGTGTAATGGTTGATAATGTTGGCCGAATCGCAAATGCTGCAAAAAATATCACAGTAAATATTGTAAGAATTAAGGCAGAAGAAACCTGTGTTACTGGTTGGTTTCTTAGTTTTTGAAAATTACGAGTAAAAGAACTTGATTGGGTTTTGTATTTTAATCCTGATTCCATTATCTTTTTCCACCACTCAAATCAATTGATATGTCAAACATCACCCCAACATCAGAGCCCTCATCTGACGTAATATTATTTAAATCTATATTCTTAAATTGAGGGTTAGATCTAATGCTATTTATATAATCAGCAAAACCTCTTGAATTTAAAGAAACTGCCGACAAAACAACTCGGTCTTGCCTTATTGAGATTTCTGATAATCGAACATCAGGAGGAAGAAATCCAATCAATTGATCCATAACATTTTCAACATCAACATCCTCAGAAGTTTTTCTTACAAAAGCAAGTTTATTTTGCAAGGCTCTGAATTTTGGTTCCAAGTCTCCATATGACTCAATAACCAAAAGTTGTTGATTTATTCTTGAGTTCAAATCAGTTAAATCACGATCAAGCTTAAATCTTGAAAGAAACGAGAGAATAACCACTAATTCAGTTAGCACCACAATATATCTCCCAATAGACAAAGCCCACATCAAAGCTTTTCCAACAAAACTCTCCGAAAAAGCATCTTTAGATAAAAGATTTACAGAAGTATATTTTTTCTTGGCAGGCATAATATCTCCACACAAACAACACACCACAAGGTGCACAAAAACAGTATAGATCAGCTCACATGAGGTAACAAGCAAGAATTAACTATTTTGAAGTTTTTTTAGAAGATGTTGAGGGCTTCTTTTTAGTGGTAGATTTTTTTGTTGAAACTTTTTCTGTGCGAGATTTAACTAGCGCATTTAGTCGCGACTTTAGTCTAGAGGCTTTATTTGCATGAACTACACCTTTTTTTGATGCAGCATCAAGAACAGAAAAAGCCTTAGATAAATCAGAAGCATCATCAGAACCTTTTCGAACCACATCAACAACTCTCTTTATTTTCTCCCTCACTCTATAGTTTACAGTTTGCCTGCGTCTATCTCGACGCATAGATTTTGCTGCAGATTTCGTTACTGGCATATATCCTAATTTAAATAAACAAAAACCATGCCACAAGGCATGAATCAGGCTGTATTGTAACAGATAAGAACAACTCTTACAATCAAAATTTATCTTTCCATAAATTTTCAAGTCTTTGTTACAATAACCAGGCAAGACAGAAAGGGATTGTGGTTAAAGATATATTCAAACAAAGCCAAAAGCTTTTACAAAAACAACAAAGCAGCATTTTATCAGCTGCAACAATTATTACTTTTGCCAGCTTCTTGTCAGCTGCTTTAGGTTTTATTAGAGAAAGAATATTAATCAGTTATTTTTTCGACCAATATCGAAGTCAGCTCGACGCCTTCAGAATCGCATCAAGGTTTCCTGAACTTGCATTTCAACTACTAGTAGTTGGAGCTCTTTCCGCAGCATTCATTCCTGTTTTTAGTAAATATCTAAACAAAAGCAAAGAAGAAGCCTATAAAATTTCGTCTTCTGTCATCAACATTATTCTTGTATTGTTTTTTATCGTTTCAGCAGTGATTTATTTTAAAGCAGAATCATTTATCAAACTAATTACTTCCGCCGAATTTACCTTAGAACAAATTCATCTTGCGGCAAATCTCACCAGAGTCATGTTGTTAGCGCAATTTTTCTTTGCCATAAGTAATTTTTTAACAGGAATGATTCAATCACATCACAGGTTTTTAGTTCCAGCCCTATCACCCCTTGCTCACAATATTGGAATTATTTCTGGAATTGTTTTTTTAACACCCGCTTTTGGAATTTATTCAGCAGCAATAGGTATAGTGATTGGGTCTTTTTTGCATTTAATATTCCAAATTCCACTGGCAAAAAAACTAGGTTTTAAATATCAACTCACTTTCAACTTTTCTCATAAGGGGGTAAGAGAAATGATAAAACTTATGCCCCCAAGAACCTTAACGATATCAATTAATCAATTAGAGTTTATTGCCACGGGCTTTTTTGCCACAGCCATGACTTCAGGAAGTCTTACAATATTCGAAATCGCCCAAAGGCTTATGAGTGCTCCTATTCGAATTTTTGCCGTACCCATTGGCCAGGCCTCACTCCCATTTTTATCTAAAGAAAGTGCAAAAAAAGACTTAGAAAAATTTAAACTCACAGTACTTAACTCTTTACATAAGATTATTTATCTTACTCTTCCAGCCTCCGTCATCCTTCTTATTTTAAGAATTCCAATTGTTAGAATTTTGTATGGAGCCAAAGGGTTTCCATGGAGTGCTACTATTATCACCGGAAAAACCGTTGCGATACTTTCACTGTCAGTTTTTGCTCAAGGCGCACATCATATTATAAGCAGGGCTTTTTACGCTCTAGAAAACACCAAAACTCCATTCATTACCGCTTTAGTCTCAATGGTTGTGAATATCTTTTTAGCTTGGCTATTCACCTTTAAATACAACTTTGAAGTGTTGGGAATTGCTTTAGCTCTCACTTTTTCAGCTGTTCTTCACTTTTTTATTTTATTATTTGCTTTAACTAAGTTAGTGGGCGGCTTCAATCATAAACAACTTTTACGTCCAATATACAAAATGACACTAGCGTCCATACTTACTGGAATTTTCTTATGGATGCCAATGAAACTTTTAGACAACTTTGTGTTTGACACCACCAGAACAGTCCCATTAGTTTTTCTAACTATAATATCTGCAGCAATAGGATTTGTAGTATATATAGGCATTTCAAAAATATTAGGAATTCCAGAACTGCAGGAATTTTCCATGTTAATAAAAAAAATCGGAAACTGGAATAAAGTTCTAAACAAAACCGATGAAGTCATAGATCCAACATCACAATCTCAAGAAATTAAACCAATTTAAGCTCTCTTCTGATAAAATACCAGGCATGAATCAAAAACACATTAGAAATTTCAGCATCATTGCCCACATTGATCACGGAAAGACCACCTTAACGGACAAGCTTCTCCAATTTACAAACACAGTTTCCGAGAGAGAAATTTCAGATAGAATGCTTGACTCCAATCCCATAGAACAAGAAAGAGGAGTTACTATAAAGCTTGCTCCAGTAACAATGGATTATCAGTTCGGTGAACAAAACTACACCCTTAATCTCATAGATACTCCGGGCCATGTTGATTTTGCATACGAAGTAGAAAGAAGTTTAGCAGCGTGTGAAGCAGCAGTATTATTAATAGATGCGTCGCAAGGTGTTCAAGCTCAAACAGTTGCGCACACCTACAAGGCTGTTGATTTAGGATTAAACATTCTTCCGGTCTTAAACAAAATAGATCTTGATTCAGCAGAAATCGAAAAAACAACCAAAGAATTAAAACAAGTATTTGGATTCAATAAGGAAGAAATATCCACACTTTCCGCAAAAAGCGGTAAGGGGATAGAGGGGCTATTTTCCAGAGTTATAAAAGAAGTTCCATGTCCAAACGGAAAAGAGAATGACCCCACTAGAGCGTTAGTGTTCAACTCCACATACGACTCCCACTTAGGAGTTATTGCTTTTGTTCGAATAGTAGATGGAGAGCTAAATAGTGACCAACCTCTTTTTCTCACCCAAGCAGAAAAACACCTTGAAATAAAAGAAATGGGAATTTTCAAGCCAAAAAGAACTCCCAAGCACAATTTACCTACAGGATCAGTTGGCTATATAGCAACAGGACTAAAAGATATAAAAGACTTACGAGTGGGTGACACTATTACTGTCGATGAAAAACAAAAAACAACCCCACTCCCCGGATATCAACCACCCAAGCACACTGTTTATGCAGATCTGTATCCAGCGGAAAATAGTAGCTTTCATGACCTAAAAGACGCTGTAGAAAAACTTAGCCTTACTGATGCAGCTCTTACCACAAAAACTGTTCACTCTCCCATACTTGGAAGCGGGTTTAGATTGGGGTTTTTGGGTGTGTTTCATGTGGAAATTACCAAAGAAAGACTATTTAGAGAGCAAGGAGTATCAACTATTCTTACAAATCCCACTGTCGAATACTTAGTCACTCTCACATCAGATGAAGAATTAGTTATCCAAAACCCAAACGAGCTTCCAGACCCTTCTGAGATTAAACAAATAAAAGAACCTATGACAAAAACCACAGTAATTTCGCCAGAGAGTTACATGGGTGGAGTCATGGATCTTTTACAGCAACACCGGGGAATTTACCAAGACACTCAGTACATTGGTGGAAGAGCACAATTAACATATAAACTTCCTTTGTCAGAACTTATAAGCGGACTTTTTGATGAATTAAAATCAGCTAGCAGCGGATATGCAACACTAGATTACGAGTTGATAAACCCAGAACCAGTAGAAGCTGTAAAGCTAAAGGTTTTATTAAACCACGAAGAAATACTTCCACTTTCAAGAATTGTAGTCAAACAAAAAGTCAGTCAAATAGGCAGGAAGCTAGTTGCAGAAATAAAAGAACTTCTACCAAGGCATGCATTTGCTGTTCCTATTCAAGCAGCTATAGGTGGAAAAGTAATTGCAAGAGAAACAAAGCCTGCAAGCAGGAAAGATGTCACGGCCAAGCTTTACGGGGGAGATAGGACTAGAAGAGACAAGCTTTTAAAGAAGCAGAAAAAAGGAAAGAAGCGATTAGCTCAGTTTGGCAGAGTTTCCATTCCTGACGAGATTCTTACAAAAATCGCCACTATTCAATAAAATACTATATTTACGAATAAGCTAATTTTCACTATTGTATTCAGAGAATAAAGAACAAAAAGAACAAAAAGAAATAAAAGATAAAGTAGTACAAAAAGAAAAAATAGACAAAAAAGATATTAAAGAACATATACATTCAATACTTGATTTAGATCACAAAGATATGCTGTACTTAATCCAAGGCCAGAATAGTGGCCTTGTTTGTGTATGCAAAATAAAATTAGACGCTTTACCAAAAACCAACTCCTTGTACTCAAGGTTTTTCTTCAGTCAAAAACTAAAGTAGTCACTCAAAACAAGCTAGAAAAAAAGACCAAACTAAAAGGTAAATCTTTGGGTGGAGTTATTTCATCACTTACAAGAACAAGGTTTAGGGGTAATTCACTCATTCAACCTGCTGGCAAAGCAACAAATTCAAACTCGCTAAGGTGGTTACTGCATCACACAATTCCAAAAAAAGAATCACTAACGGAAGTAAATAAATTACTCAAGCTTTATGAATAAAAACACTAAAAAAATCATATTCATAATTGTCGCAACATTACTTGCCCTGCTAGTTGTTGGAATAACAATAAAATCTCAATTACCAAAAGCCTCAGAAGAATACTCATCAACTTTCACAAACCTTTCTCAAGCAAGTTTTGATGAAGAAGCAGTTGTCCCATTCGAAAAACAAGAGGTATCAGATCACAAGGTGATAATAAAAATGCTAAATGGATGGAATCTTGTCTCATTTCCACACAAGCCGTTCAATTTTCGAACCGCTGCAGAGCTGGTTGTGGATGTAGCCGACAAAGGAGGATACGTAACCACTGTTAGCATGTGGGATGGTGATAGGTGGCAGGAATACACCCAACGAGGACAAGAGCAATACGGAAGCAATTTTTCTATTGAGCCAGGAAAAGCATACTTCTTAAGAAATCACAAAACTTTTGATTGGAAAATTATTGGAGAGCCTCTCACCAGAAATGATGTTGGAGAAATCTTGCTTCAAAAAGGCTGGAATACAGTAGGATTTGTTGCTCAAGAAAAAACAGCCAGTTCAATCTTAAACAACTTAAATAGCAACGGGAACGAAAATGCTAACGAAATAGACTGGTGGCGATCAGGAACATGGGAGCCATTTGTAAAAAGACTATATTCACAAGACAACATCAAAGAGTATGGTACCGATTTCAAGATAGAAGAAGGAATTGGCTACATGGTTAAAACCAATCAAGAAATTATTTTAAATCAATTCAAATGAAAAACATAAAAGCAAAAGAAATCATCAATATCATCTTAGATTTAATCAAAAAACATTATATTTCAATTGTTCAATTAACAATTGCATTATTTATAGTCTATCTCCAGTTTTCAAAAGAAAGGCCTTCAATAATTCAGGTTGGAAATATTGGAGAAAGGTCACTTTATGTTTCTTGGATAACTGGGAAACAAAATAGGAGCTGCCTTTTCGCTCACACAGACAAATTTAATCAATTCAGATTTGCGTGTGAGTCAATCAACAAAACAAGAACACACCTACTGGAAATAAAAAACCTCACCCCAGACACTAATTACTCTATCTATATAATCTCTGGCACCAAAACTACTAAATATAGCCAAAAAGTAAAAACGATTACTCAAAGAGAAGAGGCTCCTCAACTCCCAGAGCCAGCATATGGTGTCGTAGTTGATGAGGAGGGGGTTGGAATTCCAGGAGCTATAGTGACTATTTCTCCAGCCACACCCGAATATCATCATCCAGTAATTACTGAGACAAATAGTTTTGGAAATTTTTCAGTAGACATAAGCCCAATTATGTACAAGGCAGATAAGTTGTTCATTAGGGCAGTTGGAAATCTTAATTTAGACGGGCAACAACTAATTGATCAAAAAATACATGCACCTTTTCCACCAATCAGAGTAGAAAAGACATTCAATGAATAAAAGAAAACTAAGAACCATCGCCATAATCAACCTCATTTCTCTGTTGGCAAATCTGTTCACTCCTTTTATATATGCCAAACCCATTCAAGCAGCAGAAATTGCTTACGAACCTGAAGAGCCGGGATACACCGCTCCAACTCCAGATGATCATGTACCTCCAACCCCGCCTCCAACTCCACCCCCAGAGGTAAACTCTTGCGAACCAGCCTCAGGTGGATGGGATTTTACCGGAAGCGAGAGGTGTGTTGATGGAAGCCTGCATCTTGGTCTTGGAAAGCAAACTCCAAACGGCACAGTCTGTCACAGTAAGCGAATTGTCTCGGACAGCTCTAATTGTAAAGGAAACAAACTTACTGATTCTTACATGAAAGACTATAACGGTGGAATATATTATTGGGGAAATCGTTCTACGGGAACAGGAGTGCCAAAAGGAGTCTGTACCAGAAAAGATCCTGGTTGTGCAAAAAATTGTACCAAATGGTGTGCGGGTGGAACAGATGGAGGATTTTGTGGTGGGTCATTAAGTGGAGGTTGTAACGCCCTAGCAGAGGAATTTTATGGATATGCTGGCGCTCCTTGCTATAAACAAAACCCACCAACGTGCAGCGTATGTGGAGTTGGAGCAGGAGAATGTAGTGGTGGCCAATCTTGTGTTGGGGGAAGTTGTCAGTGGAACCCCACCGAACATTATGGAGGTGATGGTCAGTGTCATAATTCAAACGGCACAATATGCGCAGGCACAATCCCAGATTACAATGCCGCAGAAGGAACAGTTTTTGTTCCAGTATCTTCGTCAACTTGTCCAGATGGTAGCGCAAAAAAAGATGGTGGATGTTGGGTAGGTTTAAGCAATCCTGATATTGAAGCAGAAATAGCTCTTGTTGCGGACCCAGAAAAAAGAGCAGCCTTAAGAGATGCTTTGTCTGCCTATGGGGAGCAGGTTGCTTCACAAGAAGCAGAAGCCCTAAGAAGGCAAGCTTTACTTGAAGCAGCAACAGCTGGAGGAGACACTGGAGACTCATGTCCTGGAGAAGCTGGGTCAGTAGGTCACGGAACAACAGCAACCGGACCCAGAAACAGCTCAGGTGTTAGATGGAGATGTAACGATGGTAAGTGGATGGAGTGTCCAGGATGTCAAGTAACTTACGGTCCTAACTACGTTATTGAAAGAGAAAATGTCGAAATTGGATACACGCATTCTGCAGGCGATTTAGACCTTATTCACGAAGATAGGGAGGGGCTTTTAGAAGATAGCATTTTTTGTTCCGATCCTGAAAATATGTATGGTCGAGAAGAAGATAGGTGTAGGGCACATTTTGCAGCAATGGCTCAATTATCTACCGCAGCCCAAGAAGCTATCAGTTCTTCAGTAGAAGCTCAAATATTTATAGATACTCAATTAAGCGGATTAATTGAAGAAGGGTTGAGTTGTCCAGAAAGAGGAAGTTTAGCCTATTCAGACTATGAGTGTTACAGTCACGAGCAAACAGTAAGCAACCTAACAGATGAGCAAAAAGCAATGTACGAAAGAGCCTTAGCCTATGCTCAGGAACAAGACAGAATAAATTACACCCTAGGTCCTCTAGTTGAATTGGGTTTGGAATGCGCAGATAAGCCTAGGTGGGATGAGGGTTGTAGGGGTTTTTGGCCAGACTACGACTCACTGTCAAGAGACGACCAAAGAGCTTTTGATGGGATATTGTCAGACACACAAGAAAGAATCGAAGCACAAGAAAGTATAGTCCACTTAGTAGAACAAGGAGTTGAATGTTCGAGAAACTACAGTGCTCCTGGTTGTGCTGAATACAGAGAAGAAAGAAATGCATTATCCGATGACCAGAAGGAAGCTTTAAGTCAAACAGTACAAACTGCACGACAAAACCAAGAATTATATGAAGACTTACAAGAATATGGAACTGCTTGTGAAGGCGTCGGCGGCAGCACAGCTAGCTCAGGAGCACCAAGCTGTATTAGATATGAAGAACTACTTACACAAGCAGAAGATAGGTTTGGAGAAGACCAGGTGGATCAAATTAAAGAGGCCATAGAAACTAACTATATATATTCAGAAGCTTCTTGGATGCTGACTCAAGCAACACAATCTCAAGAAGAATGTTTGGCAAGTATTCAGGGTATGGACGCACAATCTGCTCGTTATGCTGGACAAGCATGCACAACTTATCGAGATGAGTATCAAGCTAATCTAATAGAACAATTAGGAGAAATAAATCCTGATTTAGTAATTCACGCCAATGCCTTAGCTATTGCCTCAGCAGTTGCCAGTCAAGATGTAGAGAGATTAGCTGAAATGTGTTTTGAAAAATATTCATCTCCAGGAAGAGATAGAGAAAGATGCAAAGACCCCATGGGTGAATTTGCAGACTATGCGATTAACGGATCGTCTTCAGTCCAGCAAGACTGCTTAAGAGAGCAGGGTGGTACCAGCATGGCTAGAATTGAAAGCTTAATCGATTCAGGTGGTTGTATGGGACAGGGTAGTTACGGACAATTTCTGCCCCAGGAAACAATTAATAGTCTAAATACAGCCATAAACCTACATGAAGAATACGGAGACAATTTACTAGACCAGTACACTCAAGGAGAAATAAGTTATGAAACCTACACAGAACTAAAAGAAGGGTTTGAAATCAGACAAGAGGCCTGTGGAGCAACCATGCCGGGCCTTAACGCTAGATGGGATGGGGATAAAAACGCATGTGTGGTAGACGATGCAATGGGAGTACCAGGAATATATGATGGTTATACGTTTGGAATCGATGGTGTAATTGATCCTCAATATAATACTGGTCAAGGCAGACCTAGTTGCCCAGATGGATATAAGGTAGAGGGAACGAGCTGTGTCGTTAGTGATAGTCAAAGACTCTCTGCTGGTACCTGCAACATAAATTTAATTGGCAGCACACAAAACAGTTGCAGTGATGGTTATAGATGCGATGAAAGCGGAGGCATAGATTATTATTCAGAAAGAAATTGTGTAGTCGATTTTGAATCAGACAACATTGAACAACAGCAAGCGTTAGCTTACCAAAACATACTTCCAAGTCTTATGAATCTTCAACAAATAGAATTTGATGAAGATACCGGAGAGGTAATAAATTGTAATTTTGAAAATGATAGCAACGCATGTGCTCAGGTAGAAAGGTATCAAAAGTGGCAAAGTGGAGAAGTAGATGATTTTGAAGACATTAACGGAGATGGAAGGATCACAGTAGATGAAATAAATGTAAATTTTGCCGAAATGCAACAAACATATGATGACATGGCAGAAAATGGAGATCTATTAACAAGATTTGTAATCTACTATAACGACAAAACTAACGGTGCCACCATGAGGGGAAATGACCTACTACTAAACGGAGACACTTGGTGGGACAGAACAAGAGGAGCTCTCATTCAAGGAGCTGCCCCAGCAGCTGATGCAGTCAAAATAGCAGCAATTGCCATTCCTGTGTTTGGGGCAGGGGCAGCCATTGCTTCAGGTGGGACAATTGCAGCATCTTCAACAGGAGGACTTCTCACAAGAGCAGTTACTGGAATAGGGCAAGGGCTTTCTGGTGGTGGATGGGCAGCCATGGCTCAAACAGCTTTCACTCTTCAAACTGGAGCTAGCATTTATAACGCTACCGTTGGCTTAGACAATTTAGGAACCGTTTGTGGGGGAGAAGAGCTTGATGGTCTTCAGTGTGGGCTTGCTGTTGGAGGAACAGTTCTTCAGGTTGGAGGAGCTTTTCTGGGAGCTGGAGGAGGAGATACTCTAATATCAAATCTTGTTGGAAATTCTGCCATAGCAGCTGCCAAAGCTGGAACTTTAGGCTCACTAGAGGCAGCTAAAAAGGTAGCATCTCAAGTGGCAAATCAAACCTCAAATGCTTTTAGAGCTGCAAACGTAGTCACTCAAGTCGCAGGAAGTGGTTTAGCTTACGGAAATATGACTATCCAATGTGATGATTCCGCAGAACACTACAGCGAAAGCAACTGTTCTTTAGCAAAAGTTAACCTTGGATTAGCTCTTGCTCGAACTGCTGGGTCTCTCATTCCTGCTGGATCATCCAATAGAGCAACACAGGTTGTAGATACAGGACTGAATATAGGCACCGACGTAATAGATGAAGCAGCAACAGGGTGGGACATTATGATGTCTTGTGGAGGAGGGCCTCTCGCAAATCCTGCCCAATGTAGTCAAGCCTGGACGAATCTTATGGTTAATACGGGGCAGTTAGGTGTTGGTATTCACACAATGAGAACTGTCCAAGCAGACCCTTATACTGGGAAACTTCCTGTCTTAGCAGAAGCAGATGATTTAATGGCGCAATTTCGAAAACCAGGAGCCCCAGAGTTTATAGACTATGTAAATCCAGTAGATGGACAAACAATAAAACTTACAATAGTAGACGCAGAAGCAATGCTTCAGGGGGCAATATATGCTCAGGGTCAGTTTGAAGCTTCAATTGATCAGGGAATCAACTATGGTAGATCATTAATAGATGATGGAAACCTAACCTTAAACGAACAAAGACTATTAGAAGTAGTTAGAGGTCAGTCCCTTTCAAGCCTTAATGAAAATATTGATCTAAGAAACAACGTCTTCTCTGTATATAAAGAAGTTGAACTTGATAACAACATGACAAGGTTGGCAGGTTCTGTTGGGAAAACCCCCACACCAACAGAACAATCATATATTGAGGCGCATGAAGCCTACAGGAACAATCCAACGGACATTGATGCAAAACAAAAATCAGTAGAACTATACGGCAGAGTTTCTCAGGAGCAAGCAATTTTGGCTGCTAGTTTAACAACGGGAGTAAGAAAAACAATAGATAGACTCACAAACAATGAGGAGTCAGCTCAATTTAGGCAAGCTCAAGAAGAGTTTGAAAACTCCATCCGCACAACTGACGTGGATGACATTGATGCACACCAAGCTGCAGCAGATAGGTTTATTAATCAAACCAATCAAATTGGAACGAGTAGATTCGGAGACAGCTGGAGAAATCCAGTTGGTGGTTACAGAACTCAAGACACAGAAATATCTGGACAAACAACTAGACTAGCTGATTCGGAAACCACAGATACGGATCTACCATCATCTAAACCTACACAACCTGACATTGAAGAAACCAGAGTAAACCAAACAGAGCAAGAAACAACACGAACCCAAACAACAACAGACGACACGCCTGTCAGAGCCCCGCCAGACGATTTAGTTTTAAACAAAGACACAAAAATTGAAATTAACGGAAAAACATTAGAAATAGGCAGAAACAGCGGTGAACAAATAGTCATCTACAAACTCAATGAAAGTACGGGCGAATACCAAATTAGAGCTACCTTCGACAACAATCCTTCAACTAAGATACCAGGAGAATTCCTCACAGAAGGCCACGCCATTCGATTAACAGAAAATGTAAATCGACTTGACGCCACCATTTCTTCAGACTCAATGAGCAAGCTAACAACTGGTGACAGTCCAAAGGCGATAGAAATTAAATCAGGATCAGTTACACCAGAAAACATTCAAACTACCAGAAGAACTGCGGGACAGTGGTTTGAAGATACCTTTTTATCCCGATTCCGGGGTGATTCTGATAAAACGTTCACCCCAGAACTTACTGGCAAAAATCTCATAGCTAAGTTGCAGCAATTTGAGTCCGATGGGTTACTCAAAATAGACAAAAATGATAGAAGAATAGAAGTCAGCAGGTCAGCTCCTCCAGAAATAAAATCCTTAATTAATCAACTAAACAGCAATATTGACCTTATGGACACTCATATCCAAAGGCTTTTTGGCCCAGAAGCTGGTGCAAGATTCACCCAGATCACTGATGTTGTTGACGCAGTCGTTAAAGGAAAGGTTGTTATCGAATCAGGAGCAGGATCAGGAAAAAGCTTAGTCCAAATACCACTTGCCGCTCTGGTGCTTACTGATACAGGCGCCCCAGTAAGTATTCGTGCCCCTGGTGGATTAATAGATAGTTTTAAAAACGACTTTATAGACCAAGAATTATTAGATCAAGCTGGGGTTAGAGTTCTCGCATATGACCAAGATGAAGGGTTTACCATTAGGGTCGCTGGAGAGAGAGTAGATGGGAAAAATGGAGACACTTTCAGGTCAATAATTACGGAAGAAGTAGAGGCAATGCTAGGAAGTGGTGAAAGAATTATCATTATGACAGACGAAAAATCACACAACTTCTCATTCGTTAGAGGGAACGATACTTCTCCAGAAGCAGTCATGTATCAAAAACTTGCTTCACAGCACCAACTTATAGATGAAGCCCCAATTACCGACGGGGGTTACTATAGAAGCGCTGGAGAAGAAGTAGATTTTATCGATTTTGCTGGAGATCTTAGTTATGATCCAGTGAAAATTCATGATGAAGTACAAAAGTTACCATTAATTGAAAATCTTAGGAAACAAGTTATTGATGCCAACAATAACGAGCAAAGAGTTGCTGGTGTTATTTTTGGTGAGGGCGGAAGACCTTTAAATCCTGACTTCGAAAGCGAAATTTATAAACAAATGGTTCTTTCAGAGTCAGACCATCCAGCCTTCAGAGATTCACCCCTAGCTAAAGCCAAAGACATGTCTCCAGATGAGATAAAGCAAGCTATGCAAGAGTTTGTAAACTCTCATCAAACCGGAGACTTAGAGGTTCTACAGCAAAGAATTATTGCTAAAAACACAGCTATGGAGGCAGAGTTGTTTGTTATGTCTCAGGTTAGGCAAAACGATTTTTCAGTAGAAGAAGGAGTAGCAAATCTAAGAACAAAAGGTCAGGACAACGAGCTAAAACTGCAAAGCTTTTGGCAGCAATATGCTCAAAACACTACGGGGGTAGACATAATTAGAGGCCAAAACAACAGTCCTAGGGGAGATTTTGATCCAACCAAACTCTCAGTTAGCAAAAACTCATCCACCACCAATGCCATCGATATTATGAGACAACAAGAACTACAGCGCCAAGAGTTCATTAAACTCGAACAAGCAGGAGTCATTACCGACGCAAGTTTGCTTGCAAAGATTGGCTACTCAGCCACCCCAGGAGACGTAATCGACAACTTTAAGGGAATTGGAGGGCAGGTTTCGGGAACTGCCAGAGACATTGAAGTAGCTAGAGTTGGTCAGACAGGAGAAAACATGTCCGATATGATTCTTCATAACGCCACTAGAGGACATGTTGCAGAAACGCTTCAAAATACAAATCAAGTTATAAGAATTATTGAAGATGCTGGCGTAGACGCAAGAAATATTAAATCAAAAGGAGAAGTATCTTGGCAAGATTTAGACGCAGATCAACAACAGGTATTGATAAGACACTCTCAATCAGAGGTGTCAAACAATGCACCTCGGCTTCAAACAGAATTAGATTCAATCAGGGGAGGAATTCAAGACTTGCCTAAGCCAGAATTAATCCCCGAAACCACAAGAATACTAAGCGGAAAAGAAGTAACTATAAAAGGAGAAGAAGTTTATGTTGAGGCAGTAAGATTATCAGAAAATAAGCACGCATTACTAGTCGAAGCAGAAACAGCCAGAAATTCTGGTAACACAAAACTTATAGAACAGATCGAATCTAAGATTCAGGAGCTAGATGCTGAAATCTCAAGAATTACTAACGGAGACAGTGATTCCATTGAATACATAAACAATGTAGGAAAAACAAACGTTCTCCAGGCTGAGATTAATGAAATCACCAAACCAATTGCCATTGTCAACGAAAACGGCGGCATTTCTTGGGAGGATATGGACGCCTACATAGACAAGCAATTTCCAGGTAGAAAAATTATTGCTGGCACAGACCCAGATGGATCTTTCTATCAAAGAACCAGAAATGATGATGGTTCACTAGGTGATAAGGTTTATTTCACAAAGAAAAACGGCGATCCGGACATCGATTCTTGGAGGAAGTTTATTAAAGATTCAACCGCTGACAGTGGGGAGGAGCTGCTAGTTATTTACCAACTAAATAGAGAAACGGGGGTCAGTTTAGGGGTGTCAATAAAAGACGTAGTAGAGGGCAACTACATTCCTACCTGGAAACACTTAACAGAATATTCATTTGAAGGGGATTTAGTTATTAGAGCTTCAGATGGAGACCTTGTTAATCAGGGGGTTGGAAGAAATAGACTTCTTGCCTTATTGGTCGATATAGATGGGGGTAGAAAAACATATAATTTTGAAACTGGTGAAGGTGGTGGTGACTATGGACAATTAGTTAATAAATTAATCGAAACTGACCCGGAGATAGCGCGTCTTATAGAATCAGGAAGGCCCACCAACGATCCTGAAGTATTAAGATTAGCTGCAGAAAAAGCTGATCAAATAGTTGAAACAGCCAGAGCAACAACTGCTTGGGAAGAGTTTGCATCTGGAAGAGATTTAGGCCTTTTTGACCTTGAAAGTCACAGAACCAAAGCTACTCAGGCCAAGAGCCAAGATATTGCCTGGAAAAACTTCTCAGACCTAACCAGCGCCATGCAAAGAGACGCAGTAGTAAGGGCTAGAGACGAGCATTTATCCACACTAAGATCGGGAAGCAGAGAGCATGGTAAATGGGACAAAATATACCAAAATGCACTTACTAAGATAGATGAAACTTCACAATTTAACGCCAATCTTATAAACAAAGGTGTTGACAGCGACATTGTTGCATTTAATCTAATAGACTCAGGCCATCAACAAGTTAGGGCCTTGGTAGACAGACTACAGGTTGAAGGAGCTCCAAGGTCAGTTATTGATTTTATGAAGAGCCAGTGGGATACAGACATTCCCACAATCAGAGACCACCCAGACATTAACAGATTTGCAACCTACGATGAAGCAGAGGGTGCTTGGAGAGTAAGATTTTCAGACAACCCGACACCAGACACTCCGATTTATGTAACCAAAAACTTCGTTACCTTATTTGAAGAATTCTCTTCATTTTATACAAAATCTGATATGCCAGATGTGGTTAATAGGGGTTTAGATACACCGCCAGCAGTTTATGTAGCCAAAGCAAAACCCTCTATTACCAGAACCGTTCAAGAGGCAACCAGAACAATAATCAATCCAAAGAGATGGGGCCCAGCATTTAATTATAATGTTGTCCAACCAATCGCCAGGGCATTTAGTAATTTTAGCAATATTGGTAGATCAGTAATTGGATTAGGAGCACTAAGTCAAGAACAAATTCAAGGCGGCATATCTTCAAATCAAGGCATAGATTTCTTAAGAGGCCTAACAGGATCAGAGGGTGAAAGATCAGTTAGGGCTGCATTAAGCACATGGTTGTCAGGAAGGAGTGATTTTCAACAACTTGAGAGAGAATACGAATATGCCCAGAGTGGCAGAGCAAATGAGCAGGCTATAAGAGAAGCTTTGGAAAATCTAGGAATAGCTGGAGCAACACAAGATGATATTATTGCAGGCTTCAAAGACGTTAATGGCCCATTCAGACCAATAGCAGATGCAACAACGACTGAAAAACCAGATAAACCAAAAGAGTCACCCAGGGAAGATAAGCCAACGGAAGAAAAACCTGACTCAGAAGAAAAAGGAGGAGAGGATGATGTTGACGATCAAGAACCACCGCCAGAAGAAGTTCCACCAACAGACGATACCCTCCCAGATGACGGAAAACCACCCTCAGATCAAACCTTGCAAACTGGCAGGGGAGGGACAACAGAAGATATTACAGAATCAGAAATAACTCCAGATACTGAAGAAACACCCAAAGAAACTGAAGCTCCAAAAACTGAAGAATCCTCACAAGATGAGGTTATAGATAGTGTCAATCCAACAACTCAACCAGAACCAAGTGTAAGAATAGATCTAGATTCAAATACACAACACAAAGTACCTTCTGATCGGGCCACACAAGACAATCCAATCACAATTGGTAGAAACTCAGCCAACAGATTTGTTATTAGTCACCCAGAAATTAGTAGACAACACGCAGATATATACAAAGATAATCAAGGAAACTGGGTTATCAGAGACAGAGGGAGCACTAACGGAACTTTGGTTAACGGAAAACTAATAGAAAAACTTGGAACTCAAATCATTAACTCTGGAGACACAATAATAATCGGCGGACAGGCAGTCATAATCACGCAAACTAGTAAAGGAGAGATTAACCTAGAATTCTCCGCAAGAACAACCGCCAAAATAGATGACTCACCAACCACAGATGAAAAGATTATTTCTCAGTCACCCAACCTAAGGGGACAAGAATTTAGTGAAGCTGAGGCTGCGTACATAAACTACATTGGCCAAGCAGTAGACTTAATCAAAAGCGGTCAATACAAAGAAGCAATAGAGCATTTAAGCACTGGTCAAAAAGAGGCAGAAGCAGTAGGAATATTAGTTGATACGGGCAGAGGTCAAATTTACGCAGAAGATACAGAAGGAATGACTCAAGTAATTGCAAACAATGTAGCCTATGCCTCCATGTATCACACCAACGGACAAATTACGCTTGGTTGGGCTTCAGTAGTTGATGGAGAGCTTACTAGAAACCAACAGCACAATATTGCTGTAGTTTACCTTGAGGAATGGTTACACGGACTTCAATTTATGTTAGAAGACAGGGGTCTCGACTCTGGAGCTTTAAGTCAAATTGCTCACGACCAATCTATATCAGATCACGAGACAGATGTTGCTCTATTTATGAATGAGCACGGAATAGCTCTCCCAGAAGCATTCTTAGGAAGATATGGAAGACATAAGGTGGTTGATCATGATCTAAACAACAAACTCGCAGAAGAAACAAAGGCACCAAGTCAACAAGCAAAAGATAGATCAGAAGAGCCAATCACACCAGCTACCACTCAGGAAGAGGAACAAGAACCAACCATTAGTTTAATAGAACAACTAAGATCCAACGTTCAAAACCTATTTAAAACCCCACAGCAAAGATTGGCAGACAGAGTACTAGATGATTTTAGTCAGGCAATAATCAACCAAGAAACTACTGCAGTTAACAGGCAGGTTCAGCAAGAATTCCAAAACACTCAAGCTTCTCCGGCAGATGTCCAACAAACAATTATGGTCGAGTCTTACAATAGGATTATAAGTCGCCTTAGTTCACCCAAAGTTATTGATTATTTAACCAACAAACTACGAGAAGCTGGAATTTCAGAAGAAAACATTACAAGAATTGTTGATCAGCTATCACAAAACGCTACTAGAATAGCAGCTCAAATGAGCAATAACGTAATCAGCGGACTTTCACACAAAACCACAGTTCAAACTCACACAAAGCAAGTTGGAACTGAAACACAATACACCCAAGCAACTAGAAGGATAATTGCAGATGTTCATTCAGACTTGGCAAAACTAGAAAAAATACTAATCAGGCAAGGTGTCATTTCAGTCAACAGTGACGGATCGTGGACCTTAAAAAACAAAAACCACGACATTCTCACCTTTTTGGGAGACTATTTCGACAGAGGTATTGATAAAGCTACGGGCCAACCCGCCCAATTTGTTGTAAGAAGACTGGGAGGAAGGTCTTATTCCCCAGGAATAGAGATCATTAGAAGGCTGGTTGATCTTAAAAAACAGGGCGCCAACGTTGAGATGCTTCTAGGAAATCATGAAGTCCAATTCCTTTGGGCCATGCTAGAAGAAAATAATGAGAACCTTTGGGGTCCAGGAACTCTGTTTAGAAAAAATGGAGTTAGTAGGGAAGAGATTAGAATAGCCAACAGAACTAGCGGAGTTAGAGATTTTCTAGCTAATTTAGATGCTATTGGTTTTAGATCAGATGGCTCTATTCTCCAACATTCTGACACACCAGCCTACATCTACTATCTATATCCAGACGACCACAGATATGGTCAGATACCAAGAACTCCGCAAGGAGGGATAGACCATCATCAGGTATTAAGAGATCTAAAGGAATTTAGAGCAAGAGCGGCAAGAGAAGGCTTATCTCCTCAGGACACAGTAAACAGAATTAACGGAAATATAAAAGGAATATTAAGGTCTGGAAACAGGTCAGAGGCTAGAAGCCTATTCCAAAACCTAACCAGAAGAGACGGTTTTATTTATGAGCAGGTTGTTGACGAATACAACGCAATATTTAATGCTCCTAGAGTTTATTTCGGTCACAGTATTAGTGCAGCTGGTGAGCATTTTGGAGGTAAGGCAGTAGGATTAGATTACGGTCTCAGTGAGGCATATAGGGGCGCAGAAGAGGTAGATGTCTCACAAACCATGGTCGGATTCCAAGTTCCTACCACTCAAACATATGAAACTTACTCAAGTCAGTTCTCATATCAAAAACCAAGAGAGAAATTTGTAATAGCCAACGCTGTTCAAATAAAAGTTGACGACGATGATACCGATGAGCCAGGAGGGCAAACAGGAATCGATCTTTCAAGGCTTCCAATTACAAGAAGGATTCAACTAGCAGGTCAAGCATTTTCAGCCTTCTTAAGTTTAATAGGAAACAATTTTGTCAGCTTCTTTCCCAAAGCCTTCTTCTTCATTAGAGACTTAGTGTACGAAGCTATAGACGCCTTCGAAGAGCAGGACAGAATCATTCAAGAGTTTAGAACTCAAAGATCTGAAGCAGGAGAGGTTGATGAAAAAAACACTCAACAACAAGAAGAATTAACTGAGGATAGAGAAAACACAGAATCCAAAACACCTCCACTACTTCTTGCCTTCTATAACGCATTAGACTTACTCCCATTTTCAAACATAGTTAAATCAGAACTGTCTGCATGGGAAAGGATAAAAAATGACCTTTTTGAAATCGAGCAAGGAGCAACTTGGAGCGATTTCAAATTTGCGGGCATTAAGGACAATAAGGTTGTTATTAATGTTGGAATCATCAAAAAAGCAGAGGAGGTTTCGCAAGTTGAAAGAGACCTAGATGAAATACTAAACAATTCTAATGAGGTTAGAGTTATAGACAAAGATAGAAAGTTGAAGATAGTATTTGTTGGAAAATCGCAAGAAATTCTTAGTGATCCGAAACAAAAATCAGACCTATTAACACTAATAACAACAGGCAGCGCAATTCAGTGGACGAACGCTACTTTTAGGTCCAAAAACAAACAAATTATTTCCAAAAAAGA
>JBHPHI010000002.1:0-79070 GCA_042569595.1 Patescibacteria group bacterium | reverse complement strand
CTTAATTTATTGAATTGAAAACCAATATTACTTACACCCTGATAAAATTTTTGTTTTTTTGCCTTTGAATATATAATGGTCTTGAAAGATTTACTTTTAGCTAAGGTAGCGAGAAAGGTGAATTTTTCATTCTTGCACTTTAAAAGTCATTGAAAAAAATTTAGTGGATGGCGTTTTGTATCGATCTTTCGGTTTGAAACGCTATCCATTAAGGCTAGTCAGACGGAATGGTCTGTTTCTAATTGTATTGAGGTTTTTTGTTATGAGAGTAAACATAGGATATGTTTTAAGTCGAGTATTTGGAGTGATCATCATTTTCTTAATTCTCCTCGTAATGCTTTCTTTTCTAAGATTCATTGCCGTTGAGGGCGGCTTGATTATAACTATTACCTTAGGAATTAGCATGACATTGATCTTTGTTTTAGTTCGTGTGCTTTTTTTGATTGTTCCTGGCTGGTTTGGGAAAGAAAGAGTGATAACTCTTGCTGAACATACAGATCTTGCACGGAGCGAGGACTCGTCTGGCGAAAGTTGTTAAATCAAAAAATAGCAAAATGACTTTTAATCAACAAAAACTAAGAGCCTGACATGGTTGCCCCCCTCAATAACCATGTTAGGCCTTTTTTAATTGGCATAAATGATAGTTTGACTATCCATAGGAATAGCTTAGCCCAAGAGATTTCATATCAGGGGAGAATATCTTAAATAGATTTACCAGGTCTAATATAACCTGGTTCGGTTTCCAAAGGCTCGGGGTCACTTTAGATTGATATATCAATTTTTATAGTATTTGTTATGAGTTTTGGTTTTAAGCTTTTTCAACTGCGTTGATTATTTTTTTAACAGCAGCTTTAGCCTCTTCTGGCGGTGTATTGCTGTTAATGGATGACATGTGAGTCTTTTTAGGCTTAACCTCTTCTTTTGGAGCACCTTTGGCAAATCGGTGGGCCTCTAAAGCAACATCAATATAATCGTTTTCTCCTGGTGGTCCTTCACCCATAATAATCCTTAATAAATACCTATTATTATGTATTTTATCCCACACTTTCTATAGTTTGACTACCCAAAGGAATAAGATTGAAAGTCTTGTTTGATATAGTGTTGGGGTATGTCAAAACACGAAAGACCTAAAGAGAATGGTAGCAACGGTGAAGAATTTGACATAGAAGCACAAGTCAGATAACTTCAAGAAGATGTGTTTCAAAGACTTGAAAATGGAGAGATTGATGAACAAGAAGCCCTTCTTGACCTAGTTGGTATTTCAGCACTTTTGCCGAAAAATCTATTCTTCTTAAATGCGATTAGAAGTCGCTGGAAAAAGCCTTAATTTCTCTTTGTTTGACTACCTATAGGAATAGCTTAACCCTAGTGATTTTATATGTGGAATGTTTTTATTTAGAAAAGACTTTGTTAAGTGAGTTGGTTACGTTTTTAATATAGTCTTTTCTTCCTGACCCTTGGGCGTAGTTCTGATATCTTTCTTGACTGTGTTTATAAAAATCTTGATGATAATCTTCTGCTGGATAAAAGTTTTCAACTGGAATAACTTCCGTGACTATTTCTGAGTCATACTCACCGCTCTCATTGAGTGTTTTAATAGCTTCTTCAGCAAGCTTCTTTTGCTCCTCGCTGTGACAATAAATTGCAGTTGTGTATTGCTCCCCCCTATCAGCAAATTGACCTCCACTATCTGTTGGATCAATTTGATACCAATATGTTTTTAATAATTCTGAAAACTTTATTTTGTTGGGATTAAAATAAATTCTGACTGACTCCCTATGTCCTGTTGTTCCAGAAATAACTTGTTCATATTTTGGATTTTCTACATCACCTCCAGAATAACCAGATATTACTTCCTCAACTCCCTCCATTGCCTCAAATGGTCCCTCCATACACCAAAAACACCCCCCTGAAAAAGTCGCTTTCATCAATTCATTTCTTGATTCTAGCTCTTCAAACTGCTCCTGAATCTTCATAAACTTATTTCCCTCTTTTATATCAGTCTTTGTATAAAACAATACTGAACCGATTAATATAAAAAATATTATAAAAAGTTTTCTCATACTTAGATATTACTTTAATAATTTGACTACCTAAAGGAAATGTTAATATAGACTTATGTCACTCACACCTTCCACCATGATCCCACTAGGCACTACTGCCCCCGATTTTTCCTTGCCAGATATTAATGGCAAAACCGTTTCTTTAAAACACTTAGGAGAGTCACAAGCTTATTTAATAGCCTTCATCTGCGTTCACTGTCCATATGTTAAGCATTTAGAAAAAGAGTTGGCGGAGTTAGGAAATGAATATCAGCAAAAAGGAGTAGTCATTGTAGCAATCAACAGCAATGATCCAGACTACGACCCAGAAGATTCTGTAGAGGGAATGAGGGAGCAAGCACAAAGACTAAACTTTAATTTTCCATATCTAGTTGACGAATCACAAGATGTGGCTCGTTCCTACCAAGCTGCCTGCACACCAGACCTATATGTGTTTAACTCTGAAAAAAAACTAGTCTATCGTGGCCAATTTGATGACACTCGACCAGGATCTGGTACTCCCACAGGAAAAGATTTGAAAAAAGCTTTAAATGCTGTTATTAATGGCAATCCAGTTGAACTAAATCAAAAACCTAGTTCGGGATGCAATATTAAGTGGAAAAATTAATTTTAATAAACCATAAACATCTTGATTGCTTATAGGAATAAGAAAACCCAAGTGATTTCATGTGTGGGTTGTTCTATAATTTTTTTATGCATTTAAGATCGATCCATTTCTTTAAATTCACCAAATACTCTCATATTGCTGAGGTTCTTACCTTAAGTGATGTGCTTTATTGGGGTGGGGATACTTTTGTTTCAGTTGTGTTGGCCTTGTTTGTAACTCAATACATTGATGGTGCTACTGCAAGCAGTGTTGGTATCGCATATATGATTTATAGACTTGCGTCCTCTCTATCTACAGCTTATGTAGGAAGGATGTTTGATAGCATAAAAGGCTATCTTGATGAAATATGGGCTCTTTTTGCTGCATCTATTCTTGCTGGAATAACATACATCCTTCTAAGTTCTGCCACACAGCTTTGGCATCTTTATCTAGCAATGGGGATAGTAGGCATATGTAGATCTTTTGATGTAAATGCCTGGAAGATGATTTTTTATACTCATCTTGAGACAAAAAAGAAAGGAAGGACTATTGGCACCTACGATGCCATATATGGTGTTGCTATGGGCGCCATAGCTGCTTTGTCTGGATTCGTTGGAGAAATATATGGATTTAGAAATGTAATATTGATTGCGGGAGTAATTGTTATTTTGGGCGCTATTCCTGTGTTGTCTCTGAGGAATGATGAGTTTGTTAAGTAAGTTTGTTTTCTAAATAGATACTTCGATTTTTTCTTTTATCACTGCTTTTCCACCTACCCACACTTCTTCAATTTTGTCGTTTTGGATTGTTAGATTTACATTTATTTTTGAAGGCATTTGCATAGAATATCCTTGTTCAAAAGATAAATTTTTAGTTTTTTTGATCCTTTTATGTTTGTGTAAGTAGCATGCTAGTGACCCGTTCGAGCTTCCGGTAGCAGATTCTTCGTTGATGTCGTACAGAGGAGCAAAATTTCTTGTATGAGCAGTCGATTCTTTATCCTTGGTTTCAAGTGTAAATATGTGGAGCCCAATAGTGCTTGTGTCGTTATTAAATTTTGACATTCTTTCAAAGTTTGGCTGTAAATTTTCAAGTGTTTTTAATTTTTTAAGAGGAACAATAACATCTCTTAATCCTGTTGAAACAATTTCAGGATGAAGGTCATTTGCTATATCTTCAACCTTGATATTAAGAAAAGTTGAAATTGTATTTCTGTCTAAATATCCATTAAATTCTGGTTTTTGCAGCTCCATAAATATTTCATCTTTTTTCGACTTTAATCTTAATACCCCCAAATTTGATTCTTGAGTAAATTCTGACTCTTCTATTTTTTCTAGTTTTTTTAATAAGAACGCAGATGCTATGGTGGCATGACCGCAAATATCAATTTCCTTTTTTGGGGTAAAAAATCTTATTTTGTAGTCTGCTTTTTTGGATTTTGAAATAAAAGCTGTTTCAGAATATCCCACTTTTTTTGAAATTTTTTTCATTTTGGAGTCACTTAGTTTTTCTGAATCTAACACCACGCCGGCAGGATTGCCTCCATCCTTATTAATTCCGAATACGTTTAGTGTGTGAACTTTTGTTTTCATACATATTATTATACCCATATGACGTGCAGATTATTACTCCTAGGTTGGTTCTATGTGGAGCAAAATGTTATAGAATGTGCTTTTAGGTGAAAATATGAAAATTTCAAAAGACAAAAAAGAGGCCTTGAAAGAAATGTATTCTTGGGCAAAAAAACAACCTCTCCCTCATCTGACTGTAGGAGGGTATGCGGGAGTGGGAAAAACAACCTTAATATCTTTGTTTCGAAAAATACTTCACAAAAAAAATTCAAAATTAAAGGTGGCTTTTTGCAGTTTTACTGGAAGAGCAGCAAGAGTATTGTCTCAAAACCTAAAGAGTGAAAGTGCTCTCCAAGACAAGGATTTTGTGGGTACAATTCATTCCCTAATTTACTCTCCGGTTCTAAATGATAAACAACAAATTGTTGGTTGGAAACTTAAAGAAGACTTGAAATTCGATTTGATCGTCATTGATGAAGCATCTATGGTAAATAAAAAAATTTGGCAGGATTTATCAAGTTTTGATTTACCCATACTAGCAGTAGGTGATCACGGACAACTTCCACCTATTGAAGGAAAATTCAATTTAATGGAAAACCCCAAAATTAAATTGGAGAAAATTCATAGACAAGCTGAAAATAATCCTATAATCAAAGTTTCTATGTATGCCCGAGAAACTGGCGTGATACCAACGAAAAGATTTGGAGATGGTGTGGAAAAGATTGGTAAAGACGATTTTGATTCTCAAGAAAAAGTTGAAGGTCTATTGCGCCACTATTCTTCGGACATGATTGTGTTGTGTGGATATAACAACACAAGAATAAAGCTAAACTCTGCTGTTAGAAATTTCCTTGGATTCGAATCTCCCCTTCCTCAAAAGGGAGATAGGGTAATTTGTTTAAAAAACAATCATCAGAAGGGAATTTACAATGGCATGTTGGGATATGTAAATTCTATAGACTTAGGAAGAAAGGATTGGCTGAATGCTGAAATACGAATGGATGACGACGAAAGTCTTTATTTTGGAGAAGTATATGCAGATCAATTTGGGCACGAAAAATCTTATAATTTTACAAAAAATAGAAGTAAGGCTTTGGGTGATTTGTTCGACTTTGGATATGCTTTAACTGTTCATAAGGCTCAAGGTAGCCAGGCCAGGAAAGTTGTTGTTTTTGAGGAGCGTTTTCGACAAATGGATGATGAGATGTGGAGAAGGTGGTTGTATACAGCAGTAACTAGAGCTGAGGAAGAATTGTTTGTGATTGACGCTAAATAATCACCTCATGAATATTATGTTTTCAGAGTTATAATAATGTTGAGCTGATTGCTCAAATAACATATATACTCACGCCTACTGTGGGTGAAAGAAGAAATAGTGAAAGATTATAACCGAAGGGGTGGAGGAAGAGGAGAAAAGAGATTTGGAGGCGATGATCGTCGCATGCATAAAACAACTTGCTCAAATTGTTCAAAAGATTGCAAGGTTCCTTTTAAACCTACTGGAGAAAAACCTGTTTATTGCAGTGATTGTTTTGAAGAGAAGGGTGGAGGGGAAAATAGAAAATCATTTAATAAAAATAATAGATCGCCTAGAAAATCTGACCATAATTTGCAAAAAAAGTTTGACGGCATATATGAGAAGCTAGATAAAATTTATGGTGAAGTGCTCTCTATAAAAAAAACTCTAAGTAAAGAGTTTGATAATCCTGAGAAATAATTTTACTAACAAAGATCGTTGATTATTGGGACAACTTCAATGCATGGGTCGCCCCAACTGTGATTTTTGAAGATGAATTTATGAATCTTTTAAATGTTTTCGTCTGAAGTTTTTAAGGTGATTAATACGACATCCTCTCCTTTTATCTCATCTTTATCTTTCCACATAAGGTTTACGTTTTCGTGAATTTTCGTAGTTGTACAAAGCTCTCTCTCCAGGAGAGACTTACATAACTTTTGAGCTTCTTTTTTTGTGGGACAAGGGATGTTTACAAATATAGCTTGCATAGTTTGTAGTTTCTCATCAAGTGAAGCTTACTTCAAGCATGTAGATTGTTGTTTTATAATCTCTCGATGAATAAAGAGGGTGGAAAACAGACAATTGAAGAGATAGTTAGTGAGATTGCGGAAATAAACGACGTTGCTGCTTTGCAGTTTTATTTGGCAATGGTAGATGATTCATTAATAACTCACGGGTTTGAGGGGATTCCTTTGATAAGGGCTATTACAAAAAGAAGAGATGAATTGTTGGAAAAAGTTCCTAGCTTATCTTGAAGTAGATGCTTTGACGAGCTTGGCTTTATATACAATCTGACGAATATCTCCTGCCTCGATTTCTATTTGATTACTACCTGACAATCTCTCATACTCTCGAAGATGATTTGAAAGGCTTTCTCGATAATCTTTCAGCTGCTCCCTTGCGTCTTTGACTTTGGAAATTATCGCTTCTGCTTCGGGTTTTGATAGCGCTTCTTTTTTGGCAGAGTTTTTTTCTTTGTTTGCCTGCTTTGCTGCTTCATCTGCAGCGGAGTATTGTTCATCGTTAACCAAGTAATCATCAAACATTTCTTTTAATCTTCTGGTTTCTGTTGCTAGATCTTCAATTTGTTGAAGGTGGTTTTTTATCAAACCCTCTACAGCAAAAAGGGAGTCTATTTGAACATTCTCTGGTTCTCCGTCTGAAGGTTGCGATACTTTTATTTCTTTTTTTGGTTTAATTCCAACACTTAGTGGTGCATCCATAAGAATCTATGTTGCACGTAAAATCGTTTTGATGCAAGAGTTGACTTTGTTTTTGATACAATCTTTGAATATGAACATAAAACAAATTCTTTTTGAAAATAAGAAAATTTTCGATAAATACCTTCTTGATTTCTTTTCAAATAAAAAAGATCTCTATCAAAATAAAAGTCCTGAAATGCTTGATATGATCGAAAAAATTGAATCTCAAGTCTTGCGAAGCGGAAAAAGGGTGAGGCCTTTTTTAGCAAAGCAATCATACTTACTGGGTGGCGGAGAAAATGATGACCTCATAAATACGCTAGGAGTTTCTCTCGAACTTCTTCATCAGTATTTTATGATTCACGACGATATTGTGGATAGGGATGAAAAAAGATATGGGCAAGATAGTTTGCATATTGTTTATGAAAAGGAATCTGGAGATGATCATTTTGGTAAATCTATGGCTATGATTGCGGGAGATCTTTTATTTTCTTTTTCAAATGATGCATTACTACATTTAGCCATTGATGAAAAAACGAAAACGGAATTGATGTCTTTGATTCAAAGGGCAGTTGAAGATACCACCTTGGGTTGGCAAGCTCATTTTTTCCAAAATAAAAAAAGGGTTGATGAAGTAACTGAAAAAGAGTTTTTGCTAGGAATGGAATATGTAAGTGCTAGATATACGTTTTTATACCCACTTTTAATGGGTTTGGAATTGGCAGGAAACAAAAATTTAACTGAGAAACTATCTAACTATTCGATTAATGTTGGAATGGCATATCAAATACAAGATGATGTTTTGGGCGTATTTGGAAGTACGGAAAAAACTGGCAAACCTTCCGGAAATGATATTCGCGAAGGAAAGAAAAGTCTTTTGATTCTTAGAGCTTATAAAAATGGAGATAATGATCAAAAAATGTGTATATCAAAATATTTGGGGACAAATATTGATCAAAAACAACTTGCTGAAATGAGGGATATTATTACTCAAACAGGGTCTTTGAAATATTCTACTAACCTGGCTAAAAAATATATTCAAAATGCAAAGCTGTCTCTAGAAGAAATAGATGATAGAAATTCTTTATCAAAGAATTTCTTATTTGAACTTTCTGACTTTACCCTGAAAAGATCTGGTTAATACTTTAAGCTAATACAAGCTTCAACAAAGAGTCCATGTGATGAGTGTGATGAAACTTGATGTCTCCCCTTACCTCTTTTGGAACATCTACTAGGTCTTTTTTGTTTCCCTTTGGCAACACAATGTGCTTCAGACCAGCTCTATGAGCTGCGATTGATTTTTCCTTCACTCCACCAATCTCTAAAATCTTCCCCCTCAGGGTGATTTCTCCTGTCATTCCAAAGTCTTTTTTAACAGGCCTATTTGTAAGCGCGGAAACCAGTGCCGTGGTAATAGTAACACCCGCTGATGGACCGTCTTTTGGAACTGCTCCTTCTGGGACGTGAATGTGAATATCGGTATTTTGATAAAAATATTTATCTATTTCTAACTTTTCCCATCTACTTCTAACATATGACATTGCTGCTTTTGCAGACTCCTTCATAACGTCGCCCAATTGACCCGTGATTGTAACCTTGCCTTTTCCTGGCATAAGTGCGACTTCAATAAATAGAATGTCGCCTCCAACCTGAGTCCATGCAAGCCCCGTAGATACTCCAACTTCATCTTTCTTTTCCGCTAATGTGGCTAAAAACTTCTCTGGACCTAAATAGTCACTTAGTTTTGTAGGTGTAACTTTTATTTTGCTTTTTTGTCCTTCAGCAAATTTCTTTGCAATTTTCCTTAGAACCTTACTTATTTCCCTCTCAAGATTTCTAACACCTGCCTCTTTGGTGTAGTTCTTGATAATTTTCCTTAGCACTGGAGCAGAAAGTTCTACTTGTTTTTTTTCTAACCCATTTGCTTTTAGTGTTTTTTCCAATAAATGTCTTTTTGCAATTTGGTATTTTTCGTCTTCTGTGTATCCTGAAAATCTAATAATCTCCAACCTATCTCGCAAAGCTGGAGGAATTGTGTCTAGAACGTTTGCAGTGGTGATAAATATTACCTGAGATAAATCAAAGGTAACCTCAAGATAATGATCTGAAAACTCGCTATTTTGCTCAGGATCAAGGGCTTCTAGTAATGCGGCGCTTGGGTCACCCCTAAAATCAGCTCCAATTTTATCTATTTCATCTAACATGAACACAGGATTTTTTGTTCCTGCTGATCGGATTCCCTGAACAATTCTTCCTGGCATGGCCCCAACATATGTTCTCCTATGACCACGAAGCTCTGCCTCGTCCCTCATTCCACCAAGTGATACTTTTACAAACTCCCTACCAAGAGAGGTAGCAATTGATCTACCTATACTGGTTTTTCCCACACCAGGAGGTCCTGAAAAACATAATATTGTTGGAACTGCTTTGTCTTTGGAAGTTTTTTCATTATTTTGATTCTTTCTACCATTTGCTTTTAGTTTTAGAACTGATAAATATTCTACTATTCTCTCTTTAACTTGTTTTAGTCCGTAATGATCTTTGTCTAATTGTCTTTCAGCTTTTTTGATAGTGGTATTATCCTTGCTTGCTTTGTCCCAAGGCATTTCAATAAGTGTTTCGAGCCATGTTCGAATGTATGAAGATTCTGGATTGTGAACACTCATTTTAGATAAACGTTTTAACTCTTTACTGGCTTTTTTAACTACGTCCTTGGGCATTCCGGATTTTTTTATGTTTTTCTTTAACTCTAATATTTCTTGATCATCGTCTACCTCATCTCCAAGTTCTTTCTGAATAGTTTTCATTCTTTCTCGAAGAACTGCTTCTCTCATGCTTTTATCAAACTTCTGTTGGGTCTTGCTGGCAATATTTCTTTCAATTTCTAAAACCTTAAGCTCATGCGTAAGATGCTCTATGACTGATTTCAGTCTATTCTTCACCACAGCGGTCTCAAGAAGTTTTTGTTTGTCTTTGGTGCTTATGTCTAAAACAGATCCAACTTGATCTGCTAATTCAGAAGATCCAACTCCAGACATGAGTTTCATGAAGTTTAAAAATTCAACGCTTTTTCCAAATGAAACAGCTTTTTTAAGTTGTGAGGTTAAGTGTTTGCTTAATGCTTCAATTTCCTTACTATCTTCCATTATTTCTGAAATTTCAGTTATTTCTGCGAACTTATATCCTGCCTCTTCTTTGACTGACTCTATTCTGACTCTCTTCATGCCCCTAACCAAAGCATTCAGTTCGTTGTCTGTTTTTAGCGTTCTTTCTATGTTTGCAATTATTCCCACGGAATATAGGTCTGATTGTTTTGGGTCGTGAGTTTTGGAGTTTTTCTGTGTAACTAAAACTACTTGCTTGTCACTTTTGTAAGCGGCTGTGATTGCATTAACTGATTTTTGCCTTCCGAAAGTAAGAACAGTCTCTGTGTGTGGAAAGATTACGCCTTCGCGAATTGCAACCATTGGTAGATACATTTTTTCTGAGGATTTCTTTGTTTTAATTATAAATGCCATGATTTAGCAGTTTACTTTAATGAGTGCTAAATGTCAATTAAGAAAATTGATTTAAAGCTCAAGTTTTTTTGATAATTCTTGATTTGTGGGCTCTGTCATTGTTGAACCATCATCAAAAACTAAAGTTGGTACAGATGCATTGCCATTGTTGGTTTTTTTAACAAACTCCATAGCCTTTTCATCTAACTCTATGTCTGTTTCTTCAAATTTGATCTTTTTTTCATCTAAAAATGCTTTTGTTCTAACACAATCGCCACACCAAGTAGTTGAGTATACTTTAAGCATTAAACTACTCCTTTTAATTGTGGAAATATGTTTGAGGCAAGTTTTCCAATACTAAAACCCACTAAGGCAGCAATAGAAGAAACCAATATCATCTCAAACATGCCCTTAAATATGGATGTTTCTGTGATTTTTGCCCTCCAGAAACCAATTACAGCGAGACCAACCATGGAGCCAGCTACTGAATATACTAGCCCCTGAGAAAGTGGTATGAAAAAATACGGAATTACAGGTATTACCCCCCCTACAACATATGAGATTCCCATTAGAAGGGCGTCTTTTCCTGCTCCATCGATTGCTTTTAGGTGAAGTTTGGCATGAAGGGATTTTTTTGACCTTTTTGCAAATAATTGTTCTTCGGTTTTGTTTGAAAGGTATGTTCCAGCAGCCATTGACAAACTCTCTACTGAAACAACAACCAATCCAGCCAAAATAACAGTAAATCTGTCTTGAGTTCCACCCGCAATCCCAGTAATGACTCCAAGTGTTGATACAATTCCATCCTCAAATCCAAATACAATTTCTCTGAGGGAATTTGTTATGTTTGTTTTTTTCAAATTACTCCATTTAGTTAAACTCTCCTTCTAATATATGCTCTCCTGGAGCTGGGTCTGTATCTTTTTCGATAGTAATAATGACTTTTGAATAGTTTATGTAATCTGTCGAAGATGTAAACTCAAGCAATCTTGATTTCCCATCATCGTTTAGTTTCATGGGTCCAGTACTGATGAACCCTTGAGTTGTTGGGTTTACTAACCAACCCTCATAAAAATGCGACTCATTTTCAAATGGTGGAAGCACCGCAAACACCTCATGCATAAAACCGTCTTCTGAAAATTTATTTCTATATGCATGGGCATAACTAGTGTCGTCTCCCTGTGACCCTAAATACACAGACTCATCATATTTTTCATCTAAATCATCAATTGTTTGCTGAAATTGTGAAAGTGCCTGACTAGATTGTTCAACAGAATCGCTTGCTGATTGCTCAATGTCTGACCTTGCCAACATGCTAAACAACCGTTCCGGAGAACAGGCTGACAAGGTAAGTGATAAAACTACTAGAATAAATAATTTCTTCATAATGATTCCTCCTTTTATTAGTGTATCAATCTTAAATTTTATGAGTCAATTGTTTTTTATTAATGAATAGAATTTTTCTTTGTTTTCCTCTGAAACCTCGATGCAAACTAGGCCATCTTCTGGTTGACCATAGTAAATTTGAGAATTTAGCGGTAAAAGAAGTGTGAGGGCTAGTGCTATCAAATCTTCTTCTCCCTCCACATAAACTAAACTTCCTGAATTGTCTTTTATTTTTTTATAAAGAGAAGTGATTTCTGGGTTTATTGTTCCAGGATTGTTAGTAAAGCTAACTATGTCTTGATTTGCAATTAGTTCTACTAATTTACTTGATGGCTTTCTTTTCGTTTTTCCATCATAAAATATCGTGTTAAATCGTATATTGTTTTTTATAAAAACACTTCCTGATATATCTCCCACCACAGAAACGTGAGGTGGATTTTGTTCTTTTATGTTTTCCTTTATCTTTTCTACTTCTGATTTTTGAAATATTTTCCCTTGAGGATCTTTTAATGTTTTTTTCTGAGAATCTGTAAAAACTATCAACTCGTCAAGCACGGGTCTATATAATTGACCATTGCGATTTATTATTCCCAACCTAATCCTTGTGGATGATATGTATTTGTTTTCATTGTCCAATATTAGATTGGCTTTTTTAATAGGAAGCTCTAATAGATTAAGCTCTTTTCTTTTATTGTTTATTTTTAGAGCGCCTTCATGTGTTTGATCGGTAACCACAACACAGTCTATGTCATTATTTTCAATTGTTGGTCCGTAAGAGTCTTTTAGGGAAACAATACTGACACTATCTTTTTTTCCAAGACTTTTTATAAATTTCTTTATCTCCTCAACTCTTTCTCCATATGAAAGAATTGATTGGCTAAGTTTTTTTTGAGAGGAAAAACCATCTATTGTTACCCCGATAGTAACGTTTTCTGCAATACCAAGCGCGAAGGAAATCAGCTCTTTGTGCCCTTTGTGAAGACGATCAAATGTTCCACCAATCCCTGCGTGTTTGAATTTTTTATTTTTAGCCTGCATGAGTGTAGTTGATTAGGATACAAGTAATCCCTATCCCTAGAAAGAAAAATATTAGTTGTTTTGCAGCTACTTTTTTTGATTGAGTGTGATGAAGTTCTGGAATAAGATCTGAGCAAGCAATATATGTGAACATACCAGCTGCAAAGGCTAGTAACTGAGGAGTGATGTCTTTAATGTAATTTGAAAAATATATTGTTATCAAAGCACCAACTGGAGTCATAAAAGAGGATATTAGGTTTATAAAAAATACTTTTGTTTTTTTGATTCCTGAACTTAACAATATTCCAAAATCTGCAATTTCTTGTGGAATTTCGTGAGCGGCTACCGCTATAGCTGTAACGATGCCTGTTGGAATTCCAACTAAAAACGCTGTTCCTATTACTATTCCGTCTATTAAATTATGAATGCTATCTCCTATTACTATGAGAGTATTTGTTGGGGGGTCCATGTCTGGTTCGTGATGGTGGTGAAACCAAACAAAAGTTCTCTCCAAAACAAAAAATCCTACTACCGCGTATAAAGAATATCTAAACAAGTCATGCACTTCTTTTCCGGATTCCAATCCCATTTCTATTGCCTCTGGCATCAAATCCATAAAAGCCACAGTTAAAAGAACTCCTGCCGCCCAACTCACTATAGTGAGAGTGTTCCTTTTGACCCATTCATCATTTTTTAGTAAAAAAACACCCCCAACCAGAGAAAATACTCCGCCGATAAGTGAAAAAATAATTACCCAAGAAGTTAAAGTCATAAGAGAATTGTATCTAAAGACATCAATAAAATCATCAAGAAACTGATGCTGTGTATCCTGCGTCTTTGATTGTTTGAATTATTTTTGTCTCTGAAATAACTTCTGGATCAAAATCAACAGAAGTTTTTCCTTTTCTATAACTTGAGTTAGAACTATTAATTCCCTCTATGTCCTCCAAAGCTCCATCGATATTCATAACACAACTAGTGCAGTGCATGCCTTCTATTTTAAATTCTATCGCTTTTCCTTTTGGTTTATTTTTTTTGAATATTAAAAACATTTTTCTCCTTATATTACTTCCATAACCCCTGTGTACATGCCCATTGAACATGCAAAAGTAAATTGACCTTTTTTATTTGGGGTAAATTCGAATGTTTTTTCGTCTGTAGGTTTTAAATTTGTATAGATATTAAACGCCCTAAATGTAAATGCGCTTGCGCAGGTATAAACTCCATTTGAATTTAAAGTGAGCTCCACAGGAATCCCTTGTTTTACCTTGAAATAGTTTGGATTGTAGCCTCTTTGAGCAACATCTATATTAATTATTTGTTTTCCATTTACTTCTTTTGCAGTTGGTGCGTACCCTCCCCCACCTTCATATTGCTTAAGTTTGTTGTACATGAGCACAACTTTTTGAGCACTTATTGGTGCGTCAGCTGCCTGAAGTACCCCGTTTATAGAATAAAGAGACATTAAAACAAGAGCGTATGCTGCAATTTTGGTGAATTTTTGATGCCACCCCTCTGATAATTTTGCTGTGGCTACTCCAATTAGTGCGAATAGTGGAGATGTACCCAATACAAATGCAAACATAGTGAGTGCTCCCTGAATTGGGTTTCCTGAGTTTATAACTAAAACCTCCATTGCCTGAGTCACGCCACAGGGGATGAAAATTGTTAAGAACCCTAGAGTAGCAGGAGCGAACAAGGCCTTGCTTTTACCTGTATTTCTAACCATTTTCTGAACAAATTTTGGAGGCTGAAAAGCTAAGTATCTGAAAATTGGATGAAGGTTTAATAAATTTGCAGCTGTTCCTGCCATAAATAAAGCTGTAAATACTTGAAAAATTAATCTTGCAGTTAAACTTAATTCTATAACTGATCCTAATGCTCCAAGCAGGAATCCTAAAATTGTGTGTGAGATTAATTTTGCAAGCAAAAACATTCCAACTGGCATCCAGTCCATTTGATCAAACGATTCAAGTTTGAAGTCGTTTTTTTGAAGTTTTTTTAGATATTTTTCTTTTTTGAGTTTTTTTCTTTTTTTGCTATCACTCATTACCTCATCTAATTCTTGTTCTTTTTGGTTTGCAATTACTCCTGCCAACAACCCCCCTTGCATTGCAAGGCACGACAAGCCACCTGTTGTTAGTCCAGTAAGAAACACAATCCATAGATTCATTTATTCTCCTTTTAAATTGAAATTTTTCTAAGTCTTAGTGCATTTGTTACAACTGAAACACTTGAAAATGCCATTGCAGCCCCAGCCATGATTGGATTAATTTGAATGCCAAAGAAGGGGTATAGAACCCCCATGGCAACAGGAATTAAGACAATATTGTATCCAAATGCCCAAAATAAATTTTGAGTAATATTGTTCATAGTAGCTTTTGATAGTTTGATTGCACTTGTTGCAAGTGAAATATTTCCGTGAAGTAGTGTAATTCCAGCAGACTCCATAGCGATATCTGTGCCGCTTCCCATGGCAATTCCTATGTCTGCTGCTGCAAGTGCTGGAGCATCATTGATTCCGTCTCCTAGCATTGCGACTATTTTTCCTTTTTTAGTATATTTTCTTACGATTTTTTCTTTGTCTTTTGGAAGAACTTCTGCCTGAACTTCGTCTATTTCTAGCTTTCTTGATACGACAGCAGCTGTTTGTTTATTGTCTCCTGTCAACATAACGGTTTTTATTTTCATATTTTTAAGAGATTCTATTACTTTTTTGGATTCTGATTTTATCTCATCTGCAACACCAATTATTGTTATAATTTTTTTATTAATACCCACAAATGAAACACTTTGAGCCAACCTTTTCCATTTATTTGCCATTTCTAATGTAGGTTTGTCTATAATTATTCCTTGTTCCTCTATAAAATTTTGTGTTCCAATTATTATTTTGTCTTTTCCGCTACTTCCCTCTACTCCTTTTCCTGAGACATCTTTAAAGTTGGTTATTTTTTTTGATGGAGAAATATTTTTATTATTAAAATGATTAACAATAGCTTGAGCAATTGGGTGATGAGATAGATTTTCAATGCTCGAAATGATACTTGAGATGTTTTTCTCTTCTGACTTGGAAGCTGTTTTGGCAAAACTAATGTTTTGAACGCTAGGATTTCCTTTAGTTAAAGTTCCGGTTTTGTCAAAAATCATTACATTTATTTTATTTGCAATTTCCAATGCTTGGGCATTTTTGATCAATATTCCTTTATTTGCTCCTCTTCCTACGCCAACCATAAGAGACGTTGGAGTTGCTAGTCCAAGAGCACAAGGACAAGCAATAATTAAAACTGTTATTGAACTAACTAAAGCATTTAGTATCTTTGGGTCGGGACCGAACAAAAACCATATAGCAAAAGTGATAGTTGAAAGAAGTATGACTATAGGAACAAAATATGAGGAAATCGTATCTACAAGTTTTTGAATTGGTGGTTTTGACCCCTGAGCCTTCTTTACCATTTCAATAATTTGAGACAGCATTGTTTCGCTTCCAACTTTTTCAACTTTTATTTTGAGAGCAGAAGAAAGGTTGATTGTAGATCCAACTACAACATCATTCTTTACCCTGTTCACTGGCAAACTCTCTCCTGTAACCATGCTTTCATCTATGCTTGATTCACCTTCTACTATTTTTCCATCTAGTGGAACTTTTTCTCCCGGCTTTACTAAAAGAATATCTCCTTTTGTTATCTCTTCAATAGGGGTGCTTATAATTTTATTTCCTATTACCTTATTTGCTGTTTTTGCTTGAAGTGATAACAGTTTTTTTATTGCTTCTGATGCCTGTCCTTTTGACTTAATTTCTAAATATTTACCTAGAAGCACAAGGGTAATTATTGATGCAGACGCCTCAAAATATACGTGCAGAGGAATGTTATAACTGCTCAATATATTTCCAAATGTAGTTACAAAAACAGAATAAAAATATGCAACAGAGGTGCCAAGCACTACTAAAGTGTCCATGTTTGTAGTTTTGTTTTTAAGTGAAGACCAGGCTCCTTTATAAAACCTTGACCCTGCCCAAAATTGAATTGGGGTAGCAAGGATCCACATTACTAATTTGTTGTGTAGTATTTTTGGAGCCCCAGGAATCATAGAGCTCATTAAAATAATTGCCAAGATTGAACTAATAAGTAGTTTTGTTTTTAAGTCTTTTAATTCATTTTCTCTTTCTATTTTTGCAATATCTTGATTTTCATCAACGTCAATATATGCTTTGTATCCAAGTTTTTTAACAATCTTTTCAATAGTTTTTGTGTTTATTTTTTCTTCACCAAAAGTGACAGATGCTTGTTCGTTTGCGTAATTTACTGATGCCTCTATTACTCCGTCTGTTTTTGAAAGTTTTCTTTGTATATTTGCAGCACAACTTGCGCAATGCATTCCAGAAACATGAAATGATGTTGATTTTTTATTCATATTTTTTAGGATTGTTTTTAAATTCTTTTAGACATCCTGATGCGCAAAAATAATATTTGTTCCCCTCGTAGCTAGTCGCAAAACCTGCTGTTTTTGGACTTACTCTCATTTTACAAACTGGGTCGCTTTGAATGGGCATTAATTCTGTCATCGATAAAGCAAATTCATCAGCAACTTGAGTGTTTTTATTTTTTTCTATAAGGATCTCTCTTAACAAATCACTAGCTTCTGATATGTTTTTGTGGGCAAGAGAGTAAAACATTTGTTTTCCATCTTTTCTGGTTTTTACTATTCCTGAGTCTCGCAAAACCATTAAATGTTGACTTACATTTGCCTGGGGCAAATCTAGCATTTGATAGATTTCTGTAACAGACAACTCCTGCTCTCTTAGGAGTTGGATTATTTCAAGTCTCCTGGGATTTGCAAGAGACTTTAGTAAGTCTGATTGAAGTTTAAATAATTCACTATACATATTCGATCTTTAGAATATATTATAGAAAAAAAATAATGATGGCAATACTATATTTTTTGGGTTTTTTTGAATTGGATAATTTTAAGAATTAAGAACAAGCTTCCAAAAATAAAAAACTTTTCCATTTCTTGTTCTACTCTACTAGAGTGGTACAAGGCAAAATAAAAAATTAAATATGACAGTCGGTGAAGAGTTTTCCAATTTTTTTTCAAAAATCTTATGGAGTAATCATTTGACGTTAAGGCCAAAAGCCACATCCCAAATGCTGCAACACCACCATAAAACAAGAAACTGTTTGTGTTTAGAAAACTATCAGAAGTAAGTCCATATAATCTAAAAAATCCCGTGGAGTGTGCGAGATAAAACCAAAATGAAGCAACCCCCAACTCTCTTCTGTAGGTCATGAATAATTGCAAATATTTGTGTTTATATAAGACTGAAATAGGTTTTAAAAATAAATTTGCAGACAGCAAAATAAATGCAGCACTGCCAAATTTTGAGAATATTTCTTTGTGAGGAAGGGTTGCCGAAACTATACCAAGAGATATTGGTAAAGCGTAAAATGTGAGTTTTTGTATTATTTTTCTCATGCTCCTGTGTTAAATCATAGCATTTACGTGTTTAACACAAAGCCTTTGGAATTACCCATACTTATAAATCCATCAATATCTATTATAGTTTTATTGATGCTTGAAGTATTAAAATTTGCTCCCCTTATTTCTGCTCCGGTGAAATCAACCTCGCTTAAGTTGCATTTTTCAAAAATCGCCAATTTCAGCTTTGCATTTTTAAAACTTACGGATTTTAAATTACATTTAATGAATATTGTGTTTTCTAGACTGGTATTATCAAAAATGCATTTTCGTAAATCAAACTTATCGTTTTTGTTTTTATCTGCAAGTTTTTTTTGCTGAAAGATACTATTGTTTACTACTGATTTTGAAAAATCACAATTTTTTATATGAGCTTCTGAAAAATCAATATTACTTAGTTTTGATTCTGGGAATAAACAGTCTGAGAAACCTGTGTTATCAAAAATTGCTCCTGAAAAATCACACGTGTCAAAAGTGCATTTATTAAAGTTTGAATATCTTAAATTACTTTTAGAAAAAGAGCACTTTGAAAAAAAATTATTTTCAAAACTATTTCCTTTTAATTCTATGCCGTCAAAAATTTTATTCTTGTATTTCAAAACTAACTCTTAATAAATAAAGCAATTATGCCTATTACAAAAAAAAGTCCCCCCACAAAAAATGCAATCCCTGGAGTGTTGTATATATTTGCAGGAGTATTAATTCGTACCTGATATGGATCATCTGCTTTGTATATAACTTCAACTGACTCATTCACATCATATTGGGGTGGATTAGCGCTGATGTTTGGAGAAAATTCTAAATTCCTGCCGTCACTTGTTTCATATACTATGACGGGCTTATATGCATCTTCATCTCTAATGTTTTCAACTACATATCCTACTGTACTTTCAGTTTCTTTTAAAAAAGATTGTGTGTCGTTTAGTAAATAGCCGCCTAAAAGGAGTATGACAATTCCCAACGGCAAAAAAACCATTGAAATTATTTTTCCAGCAGCTTTTCCTTCAAATAATGTTGCTCTTTGGGAAACCTCAAACCTCATAGATCCTTACTGAATTGTGATGGATCTATTATGAATTATTCTTCAGTTTTTTTCTCTAGAGATTTTTTTCTCTTATCTACTCTACTCTTCACTTTTTCTATTGCATCTTCTTTTGAAAGATTAACAATTGCTCCTAATTCTTCTGCAAAAACCTGGATGAACAGATTTAATTTTCTTGACTTACTGGTGGGTAAACTGTTTTCTCTTGCAACTTTTTCATCGCACAAACCCTTGATAGCAACTATTATCTCTTCAAGAGACATCTTAGAAACATGATCTTCTGACAACTCAAAATGGACAAGCTCCTTTGGTAAATCTTCTGAAATTGTTTTCAATAGATCGTTAATTACTTTCTTTGTATAAAGGTTTCTAACGTTTAGATTTTTAATGTTTTCTGTAGGTATATTGAATATGAGACCAGAGTCCTTTTTCTTTTTATAAACTGGAATCCCAACCAACATTCCTTTTTTCAAGGACTTAACCTTTAGTATCCTATTGTGGTAAGAAATTAGATCACCAACCTTAATTTTTGTAATATCTAACATATTCCCTTTCTGCTAAACGAATTTTTCCGATAGAAAAAACTTTCCCACCACTTAATAGATGAGTAAATTAGCGGTTTTTAAGTGTTAAGGGTGCATTATAGGTTTTTTAGCCTGAAAAATCAATGATATTTTATGAAATTTACTGATTTAAAGCCTAAATTTTAAATACAAATTTACGAGGATTCTATTCGCCAACCAAGGCTTTTAATTTGGGAGTTATTTTTAATACATAAGCGATAATGGTGCTGGCAATAAAAACTATAGAAAAATTTATTATGTTATATAAATATACGTTCATTGATAAGTTGTCGAATCTAAACCTGAGAATATCTGTTAAAAAACTAACAATAAACGTGTGAATTAGATATATCCCAAATGACACTCCAGCAAACCATTCAATAATTTTTTTGAATAACAAACCAAAGCTTTTGAAACTGCCTGCAAGTAAGAGATTAAAGACTCCTATGGACAACATTACTACAGGAAAGCTGAGAAAATTCCCTGTGTAATTTGTCCATACAAAGTTAATGTTTTTTGCGGTTGTAAAAGAAGTAATGTAGTCACCTATGAATGTAAATAAAAACCCAAAAGTTATAAGTAGATAATTTATTCTTTTGTTATAGACATTTACCCACTTATTTTTTGCTAAAGCTCCATAGAAATAAAAAAATAAATACCCTATCCAACCAGTAAAATTGTTAAACAACGTATGTTCTTTCATTCCTGGAAACTTCACAAGGGTCGAGACTATGGATAGCATAAGTGACATTTTGGTTATATATATTGCAATATTTTTTGATTCTTTGTTGTTGAAAATTTTTCCCCAAACAGGGTTTAGTAAATAAAAATAAAATAGTGCTACCAAAAACCATAATGGAGAACTTGGAAAATCTGTGATTCTGACCATCTGTCTTTGTATAAACTCACCTACACTTCTTTTTTCAAAATTGAATTTATATAACTCATAAAACATGTTTAGTAGTGAAAATGACAATAATGGAACAAGTATTCTTTTTTTTGTCCTTTTCCAATTTTCTTTTACTGATCTTTTCTTGTTTACGACTAAATAACCACTCAACATAAAGAATAGGAGTACGCATGTTTTTGAAAGAGCAATAATTGGCTCGAAAATAAACCAGAGCTTGGTGTTAAAAAAATCAGTCCTTAGAGTGAAATTGTAAAGAGTGTGCATTACCACAACCATAAGCATTGCAAGCACTCTGATAATATCTAAATTAATTATTCTTTTTGAGTTCATACTGGCTATTTTAACAAAAGGGTTGTGGAGCTTATATTGATATTTTGAAAACGACGACAAGTAAGAATCCGATTATTGATCCTGCTAAGGTCATTAACAAATCAAAATTTGTGTCATCAACTTCAGGGCCTATTAAGTATTTCTTTCCCATAACTCTGTCGAAAAATAATTCTACTACCTCATGTAATACTGAAAGAAAATTTGTAATAAGGACGTACAGAAATGCTTCAAACCATTTTGCACTTATCATTACAGGAAGAATGTTTATTGGCTTTAATAAAGTAATTGCCGTAAAAACAATAAGACCGCCCATTGTATGCTCAAGTCTATTTAAAATGGTTATTTCTTTTTTTTGAATTAAGCCAATTGAAAATTTTATTAAGTTTATCCAAACAGGAACTGCAAATAGAGATAGATAAATGTTTTGCCTAACCCCCTTGATTCCAACTAATATACCTAATGATTCAAGAAATAAATAATAGGCTAAGACATTAATAAGCCATTCTTTTTTTACTTGGCTATTTTTGATTTTTATTAATCCGTTCAACTGAAGAAGGGAAAATAATAACGCAAAAGCAATTATTATTCTAAGTATCAATAAGGTCATTTATTCATTATAGATGTGTTTCTAAACAACAAAAACCCCTCACTCGCAAAAAACACAAAAACTATAACCACACAGCAATGTGTGAAGTCATGTGTGTTTTTAAACACTGCGATAAGGGGTGTTTGCGGGTTTTAAGTTATTCTTTTGCCTGTTTTTCTAGTTGTTTTCCTACCAACCACAATATTACTGGTATCAGTAGCCAAACCACTACAGACAAGACTCCCAACACAAACATATGACTCATCTCAAGCTGATAATTTGCTGCAACTAGATATGCTCCCATAGGAAACATGAAGCCAATTATAAAAAATCCAATTGCTATTCCTTTTATTAAGGTGGCTTGGTCATAACGTTTGGTGCTAATGATGTTATTCATCATTTTTCCTTTGACTCACTGAGTCTTAAGAATTTTTTCAGCAACCCACAATGGGTAGCGCATTGCAAACAATCCATGCATGCAGAGCGCTACCCACTTTGTTTTATTAAAGTACAGTTATATTATCTCAATTATTACTCGAGAAGTCAATGTTATAGGATATTAATCCTGGGGTAAGTCGTCTAGATAGGAAAGGTGCTTGGCGCGCTTTAATCCTTTTTTAAGTAGTTCTTTTTCTACAATACTAATCAATGTGTCTACGTTCTTGTCATTTTTTGCGCTAATGAAAATATGTTGGGTACCTTGGTATTTTTTAGAAAGATTGTTTTTTAGATCTTCTGCAAGTTTGTCACTTTTGTTAAAAACATAAATTTGTTTTTTTTGTTTTAAATCCAAGCTTTCAATAATTCGATTCACTGTAGATATTTTTATTCGTATGTCTTTGTCTGCGGCATCTATAACATGAAGCAATATGTCTGCATTAATGGTTTCCATAAGAGTAGATTTGAAGGCATCTATTAGGTCCGTTGGCAAATCCTGGATAAACCCAATAGTGTCAGAAATATATATTTCTTTTCCAACGTTTTGCAGATAAAGAGTGCTTACACTACTGTCTAGGGTTGCAAAAAGAGCGTTTTTAACTTTGTCTTTTTTACTACTGATGGCGTTGAATAATGTAGTTTTTCCGGCATTGGTATAACCAACTATAGAAACTGTGGGTATTCCAGATTGTTTTCTGTGTTTCATTTGCTGATGTCTGTTTTGGGTAACTTTCTTTAATTTTTCCTCAATAGATCTTATTTCTTTTCTCCAATGGCGGTTCATTATTTCTGTGCTGGTTTCTCCTATTCCTCTTGTTCCAATTCCTCCAGCTTGTTGAGATAGGGTGGAGCCAATGCCGCTTAGCTCTGGCCCATGGTGATTTAACTCTGCGAGCTTAATTTGTAATTTAGCTTCTGCAGTGTTTGCATGCTTTTTAAATATTTGAAGAATAAGTTGAGTTCTATCCCAAATTTTGCAGGTTTCCTGGGGGCTAATAATTTCTTTTAGGGCGAATGTTTGGCTGGCCCTAAGATGGGCATTTACAATAATGATGTCTATATCATCTAACTCTACTAACTCCTTTAGCTCTTGAACCTTTCCAGAGCCCACGTAAGTGCTGCCACTTTGATGGCTAGAGTTTTGATTAAGGGTTTTATAAACTTCACCACCATAAGTATCTACGAGCAACTCTGCTTCTATTAGGCTTGCCTGTTGTTTTTGTAAATCTTCTTTTCTGTCTACAAGGCCTATTATGAGAACTTTTGGGGTTTGATTCATTTTGATATCCATTTACATCAATTGAATAATACCATTTGAGAAGAGTGTATATAGTTTAGTTTATGAAGGTGATTGCTTTTCCTTTTTTATCAGCTCTCCCGGTTCTTCCAATTCTATGAATATACTCTTCGTATGATTGAGGCATGTCGTAGTTGATTACGTGAGTAACATCATCAATATCTATGCCCCTAGACACAACGTCTGTTGCAAGTAAGGCTTGGAGTCTGTTTTTCTTGAATTGATTTAACACTCTTTGTCTTTGCTGTTGAGTCTTGTTGCCATGAATTGCAGATACTCTATATCCATCATCCCTTAGTTTTTTCTCTAGCTTGTTTAGCTTCCATTTGGTTCTGCCAAATACTAAAACCTTGCTAAAGTCGGGATCATTTAACATTTCTTTGAGTATTTCTATCTTCTGTCTTCCAGCTACCTTAACAACGTCTTGATCAATATTGTCTACAGTGTGACCTGTGCGAACACTTATAGTGATCGGGTCTGTTAAAAAGCTGTGCATTATTTCTTTTACATTGTCTGGCATTGTGGCTGAGAAGAAAAGGGAATGCCTTACTTTTGGAAGTAAACCAATAAGATGTTTTATGTCACGAATAAACCCCATGTCTAACATTTGATCTACTTCGTCTAATACAATTGCTTTCATTGTTTCTAGTTTTATTTTTCCCCTTTCTGTTAGGTCTTTTATCCTGCCTGGGGTACCAATAATAAAATGTGGATTTCTCTTAAGTCTTTCTATTTGTCTGACTATAGACACCCCTCCAATACAAAGGGTGGAATATATCCCCATTCCATGAGCAAAACCTTGCATCTCCATTTGTATTTGAGAGGCTAATTCTCTTGTGGGAGTAATTATTAATATTCTATATGAGTCATCTTTAATAATGTTTTCTATGAGAGGAATTAAAAAAGCTGCGGTTTTTCCGGTGCCTGTGTTTGCCAGCCCCACTACATCTTTTCCTTTCAATATGTGTGGAATAGCTTGATCCTGAATTGGAGTGGGAGTTTCATATCCCTTATGAGCAATGCTTGCTTTTAACTGATCGCTTATGGAGAAATCATTAAATTCATGATCTATTTTTATTACCTCAATAGGTGCTGGAGCGGTAGCTTTTTTGACCAAATGTGATGGGTCAAAAGACTTACTAACCACTCTTCTTTGAGTGCGTCGTCTGGGCGCTAATCTGCCACGACGAAAATTTCGTGAGTTACTTTTTCTCATGTTTTCTCTTTCTTTGTTTTGGCACAAATAATTTTGTGCTCTCCAGATATTGGAGAAAGAATTTAGCAAAAATTGAAGAATCCTAAGAAGACTATCCAAAAGTTTTACGTACTTAAACCAACGTCTGTGTATTTATCTATTGTTTGGTATTGTACCTCTACATGACAGTAAATACAAGTTATAGGATATTTTGCTTGATTGATGAGATAAATGCTTGTATTTATAAGATTATATTTTTGTATCAGATATTTTGCTAAACTGTTTCATGTGAAACAACAAAAACCCATTGATACCATAGCTCCCAGAAACACGTCATTAAACAAAGAGCCTGAAGTGGTTATAACTGAAAAAGTGATAGAGCAACCGAAAATAAAATCTCCAAAAAAGGGTGGTAAAAAAAAATTATTTATCATTGCTATTCTTCTTGCGGTATTGGTTTCTACATATTCCTTGTATTTAAACTTTGGAGTTAATAATGCAGAAGAAGACGAATATTCTCAAGCCTCTTCTCAGGTTTCATTCAGAATATATAAACCAGAATATTTACCTGAAAACACTGTGCTTATACAGGAGTATGTTTTAACAAATACCTTTAACGGAAAACCTGTTGGAGATAATAATTCTGTGAAAGTGTTGATCGACTATGACGCTAAAACAAGAACAGAAATGGGAAGTGGCATACCTATTGTTTTGGAGCAAATGAAAGCTCCAGAAAATACTAGTGTGCAAAACTTGCAGTCAATACTTGGACAGAAGGACTCTCTGAAACCTTTTCGGGTGGGAAATTCTGAAATATTTAAGGCATACTTTCTTCAAAAGCCACTAGAAGACTCCGAATTAATTGTTTTAGCTGCAATTACAACAGATGACACTTTGGTCTCGATCCTTACAACAAAAGCTCCTTTATCTGAAGTAAGTCAGATTATTGAAAATATTAAATAATTTTCATGATTTATATCGATATGAATTGGCTGCCGGGCAGGGACTCGAACCCCGAAGACAGCATTCAGAGTGCTGCATGATACCATTTCATCACCCGGCAATATATGCCGATCATTTTAACAGAGAGTGTTCTATTTATATAGATATTTTTGGTAAAATTTTTTTATGAAAAAAATTAAAAACACCTATAAAACTACCGTTGGTGGTGTGGAAACAACATATTACAAAAAAGGCAAGGGTAAGAAGTTAATAATATTGCCTGGCTGGAGAACAGATATTGATAGAATTCAAGATGTGTTGTCGTATTTTGCTGAAAATTTTGAAACGTATTATCTAAACTTACCAGGGTATGGAGACCCTAAATATAATAAGCCATATTCCTATAAGGATATTGTTGCTTTCGTGAATGAATGGATCACGAGTTTAAATTTAGATAAATATATATTGATGGGAATGTCCATGAGCGGTCCCCTTGCCTACTATATTTCAAAGCTTCCTACACAAAATAGCAAAATTGAAAAGGTGATTTTATTCGCTCCCTGGTACAAGAAAGAGTGTATCAATATCGAAAATAAAGAGATGTTGTTTGGAAAAGTGTTGGCAAATTTTGGTCATTTACCAGGATTAAGAAGTCTTGGTCAAAATGCATTTAATAATGAAGGGTTTATGATGAAATTTGTTAGGCATTTTAATAAAGAAATACCATGGAATGAAGAGCTAAGAAGATACGCAAAAAATTTTGAAAATTTTAATTTTAGAATTTCTTGCGCCACTATGAAAAGTTTAATGAGAGAGAACTTAGATAATGAATCGGAATCAGTCAACCATGAAGCAATTTTTATAATGTCTAAAAATGATACTCAACTTGATTTTAATGTTACATATGAGGGATTTAAAAGATTGTTTCCTAACATGAAATTAAGTGTTTTGAAACACTCCTTTCACGCACCAAGGGTTTGGGTTTCTAGAGAATTAGTTGAACATTATTTCGGAAACACTCTCAAAGATCTGTTTGCTGATATATCTTAGTTTTATTGAATATTTATCTAAAGTAACATTTAATTAGTGTATGGCGACAACTGCATCTAGATTTTTGAGAAGTGATAAATCTTTTCACTTTAACTTCCCGACCATCCCTCGCTTGATTGGGTTTTCCTTGGTGATGTTTTTTATCACAATGGCAGATTCTGTAATGAGTTATGTATCTCCTGTTTATATCGAATCAAGAGTCAATAATGGAACGATGATGGGAATCCTTATAGGAAGCTCATCTTTTTTGGGATTTTTTGCTGATTTATTTATCGGGAAAATGTTTGCGAACAAAAGATACAACTTTTATGTTTTGTGGACTATCTTAATTGGACTATTGTTTCCTTTGGTATATTGGTTTTTCTCTCCTACTATTCTGGTTTTGTTGATGGGTATGGGGGTGTGGGGAATTTATTACGAACTACTGGAATTTTCTAATTTTCACTTTATCCACGAGTACCAAGACAGATCCTCTCACGTTCGAGCCTGGGGAGTGTTGCAAGCTTTCCGTTCCATTGCTTGGATGTTGGCGCCCATTGTAAGTAGCTCCCTCCTGAGTCAGCATGTAAATTTAGCTTTTTCTACAGCAGTTGGTCTTTTTGTTTTTGCTATGTTTGCTTTTTTGATATTTGATTCGACTTTGCCAAAAAAGAAACACTCCCCTCACGAAAAAGAGATAAAGCGAACCATTTGGGAAGAGTTTACAATCTGGGGAGTATTGCTTAAAAAAGTGTGGCCAGTTTGGCTGTTTACTATAGTTATATATTTGGTGGATGCAACTTTTTGGACGACTGGAGCAGTTTTGTCTGAGAAATTAAAAGAAGTTCACCCCTACGGATCATGGCTTCTTTCTTTGTACGTTGTGCCATTTTTGTTCGGAGGACTTGTAACAAAAAGGCTTGGTGATTCCTTTGGAAAAAAGCGTGTGGCATTTTTTTCTGGATTGTTTAGTGGTTTGCTTTTAATAGCTGCTGGATTGGTGTCAAATGTTTCTGCTTTGTTGATAGTCGTATTTATGTCTTCAGTTTTTACTTCTATTGCAATTCCAGAAATTATGGCTACTTCTGAAGATTTCGTGGGAAGACTGAAATTCTTTGGAAACGATATGGTGGGACTAGAAAGATCTGCCGTGAGTATTGCCTATGTTCTTGGTCCTGTTTTGGCAGGATATTTGGCTGAAACTGTTGGATACCAGGAGACATTTTCTGTAATGGGTGGAATATTGGTGTTTTTCTCTATTATCACTCTCGTCTTTTCTCCTAGAAAAATTCGCTTACCTCAGAGAGAGTTGGCAACAATTTTAGTAAAAAGAATTTTTAAAAGATAATGAGCCTTTTAGTAAAAAGATTGCCTGTTGGTCAATTGGAAACAAATTGCTTTTTGGCGTGGGATGAGGAAACTAGCAAGGGTGTTGTAATAGATCCTGGAGATGACGCTGATTTTATTATTCAGGCAATTTTGGATGAAAGAGTAAGCATCGAAGCAATTATTGCAACTCATGGGCATTTTGACCATGTATTGGCGGTAAATGAGCTTAAGATGTCTTTTGACGCTCCTTTTGTGATGCATAGTAAAGATGAGTTTCTTTTGAATAGAATGCGTGAAACCACACAACATTTTGCTGGCTTTGATCCAGGCCCTGCTCCTAAGGTGGATGAATATTTTGATGATGTAAAAAAATTTGGTTTTGGAAATGTGAGGCTTGAAATTATTCCTACTCCCGGACACACCCCGGGGAGTGTTGCTTTGCATTCAGAAGAAGATTCTGTGCTTTTTGTGGGAGATGTTTTATTTGCTGGAGGTGGTGTGGGAAGAACAGATTTTTCTTATTGTTCTTCTTCGGAACTTAGAAAGTCTATTAATAAATTGTTCCAGCTTCCAGATCAAACAATTACTTACAACGGACACGGTAGAGAGTTTTATTTAGCAGATGAAAAGCTATATCACTCTAGGGTTTGACATAGTTTGATGATTTGTTATCGTGGTAGTGATAGTTATTTAGGAAGTGTATGAAAATATTTAAAATATTACTTCTTTTATTGATAATTGCCTCCCTGTCTTGGTCTCCGAGTCAAGCAAAAAAAGACTGGAGTGGCCCAAGATTTGGCCTCCCAGAACATGCTGAGGGTAAATCTATTGTGTATTTGGGTGAAGCTACAGATCCGGGGACGATGGAGGTTGTGGAGGGTTATGCGATTATCAAGAGAGTGGATGGTCACGGGAAACCCGACGGGGTGGGTGGTGGAAAAAACAAACCAAAGGCAAGTGCCTGCTATGAATATATGGCTAAAGGAGCAAAGTGGAAAACCCTTGAGCCTTGGGTTGTAAATCCTTCAAATATAGATGGATTGGTTGATTCGAAGGTGTTTGATGTTATGGATGAAGGAGTGAACAAATGGGAAGATGCTGCTGAAAAAGAAATATTAGGGGCAGGATCTTTAACAAATCTCCCTTTAGAAGCTGATTTGGTTTCACCAGACGATGAAAACGAGGTGTATTTTGCAAGCATAGATGACCCCGGCGTGATTGGAGTAACAGTTGTATGGGGAATATTTGGCGGGAGACCCTCTGGCAGAAAGTTAGTTGAATGGGATCAGATATACGATGATGTAGATTTTGATTGGGGTGTAGATGGAGATCCTAACGATATGGATTTTGATAGCATTGCAACTCATGAGCTTGGTCATACAGTTGGCCTAGTAGATCTTTATATAAATGAATGTATTGAAGAAACCATGTATGGATACGCCAGTGAAGGCGAGATAAATAAAAGAGATTTGGGCCCTGGAGATGTAGATGGTGTTTGGTCTTTGTATAAATAATAGTATGAATAATTTTACCGCGCTTCATATTAATGGGACGCGGTTTTTAGTTGAAAGGAAAAAATGAAACTATCAATGGGAGATTTGGCTCCAGATTTTGTTGCTTTGGATCAGCATGGAAAAGAACACAGATTGGGAGATTATGCTGAGAGTTGGTTGATTTTGTATTTTTATCCTAGAGACAATACCCCAGGATGTATAAAAGAAGCTTGTGGCTTTAGAGATGATTACGAAAAACTTATTCAGCATGCTTCTGTTGTGGGAGTCAGTTCTGATAGTGTAAATAGCCACAAAAAATTTGCAGAAAAATATTCTCTCCCTTTTGTGCTTTTATCAGACCCTAAAAGAGAGATGTTGGGTGACTATGGTGCGGATGGTTTGATTTTTGCAAAAAGAACTACTTTTGTAATAAACCCTGAGGGAAAAATTGCAAAGATATATGAAAAAGTTTCTCCAGACACCCACTCCCAAGAATTGCTTGAATATCTTAAAAGTCTTTCTCTGTAAAAATTTTATATATTTTTGTACTATGAGATGAGTATGAAGAAAATTACATCTTTTGTTTTTGGTTTGCTATTTTTTGTTTTTCCAAATTTTGTTTTTGCTCAAGATAGCGGTTGGGTGGTAGAAAAATTTCATAGTGATATAACTATTGCTCAAGATGCTCAAGTAACTGTTGTCGAAACTATTGAAGCAAATTTTGGAAACTTACAAAAACACGGAATCTATAGAATCATTCCCGTAAAATATAAAACAAAGTTTGGAAATAACTTGGACGTTAGATTTTCTTTGGTGAATATAACTAACCAGCAAGGAAAATCTTTAAAGTACTCAGAGACTCTCGAGGGTGACTCTGTAAAATTAAAAATTGGACACCCGGATATACTGATATCTGGAAAGCAAATTTATGTTGTTACGTATGTGATAAACAGGGTTGTAACTACTCCAAATGAACAGGCAGAATTTTATTGGAATGTAACTGGATCAAGATGGCCTGTCCCAATATTTCAATCAAGTGCAACTATATATGGACCTGAAAAAAGTGTGTTGAATACTATTTGTTTTACTGGATTGTTTGGCTCAAGTGAAACAAACTGCCAACATACTCACAATTCCTCAACTGCCCAGTTCTCTTCATCATCACTAAGTCCTGGAGAAGGACTAACTATTGCAACGTCACTGAATCAAAACTACTTTAACCTCCCAACAAAACAGCAAGAGTTTTGGTGGTTTGTTGTGGACAACTGGCTCTATGGCTCTCCAGTTTTAGTTTTTTTACTGATGTTTTGGATGTACTGGAATAGAGGGAGAGACAAGCGATACAAAAATATTTTCAGTGAAAGCGGATCTGAAACTGTTCCTTTGTTTGATAAGGTCGATGCATTAATGAGTTTTGGTCCTCCTAAAAACTTGTCTGCTGGAGAAGTAGGAGTGTTGGTTGATGAAAAAGTTCACATGAGAGATATAACAGCAGTAATTATTGATCTGGCTAGAAAAGGATTCATCACCATAAAAGATGAGACCACAAAAGGGTTTTTCTCAAAGACAAATGTGAAGTTGATAAATAATAAAAAATCAGAATCAAACCTACTACCCTTTGAAGTTTCAGTTCTTGATATGTTGTTTACAAAATCGAGAAAAAAGGAAGCTAAATTAAATAAGCTTCACAGCAAAGCGTACTCAAGCCTTCAAGATGCACAAAAACAGCTCTATTCTCACTTAACAAAAGAGGGATATTTTTCTGGAAATCCACAAACTGTTCGAGGTTTGTACTTGGTAGCCGGCATTGTGGTGATGGTAATTGGAAGTATGCTTGCTTCGACTGGTTTTGGTTCATTAATATCTAGTGGTGGAGGGTTTTTTGCTGCCATTGTTTCTGGTTTAATTATTGTTTTCTTTTCGTTTTTTATGCCTGCCAGGACACCCAAAGGAAGAAAGACTTTAAAGGATGTTGTGGGTTTGAAGGAATGGATTCGGATTGGAGCATGGAGAGAGCAAATACATGAGAAGAATAATTTTATTGAAGAAGTATTGCCATATACAATTGCCTTTGGAATGACAAAAAAGTTTATAAATGCCCTCAAAGATTCTGAGTTGAAAAATATGGATTGGTATCAAAGTAAGCAACCACTCACTCATGCAAGATTTGCTCATGCGATGGACTCTCTTGATAATTCTGTGGCCTCAGGTGTTTCGGCGGGAAGGCCTTCAGCAAGTAGTGGTGGATCAGGATTTAGCAGTGGAGGTGGTTTTAGCGGAGGAGGATTTGGTGGTGGAGGTGGTGGAAGTTGGTAAAACTTATTATTTTATGCAAAAGTAACTACCAATGGTTTGAATTTCTGAGATTTTGTTTTCTTGACTATAAAAAGCGGAGGCAGATCCCCCATCTAAGTTAATTGCATTTATTATGGAAATGTCTTCCTGGTTTGCAATTTTTGCTACTAACTGAGGGAGGTCCTTTAGCAAAGACCCCTCAAACAAACTATCACCAGACACTATTGTGAGAAAGTATGGTTTATTGTTTGTGCTTTCCAAAACTATTGATCTTCTTTTGGGTTCATCGTTTTTGATTTTTAGGTTTTTAACCCCACCTTCATAGATCAATATTGGACCTGTCTGTAGTCCAAAATCAAAATTCAATGATTTGTTTTTAGATATTTTTAGTTCTCCACTTTGACTGGCAGATATAAAGCCGTCTAAGAGTTGGTTCTTTTGTGAAGGATACATTTCATCACTATTTACTACTACCCAACCAATAGGATCTCCTTCTTTGTCATAAAATCCACCGTTTATCAAACTCTTGCACTTTTCTGTGGAAATAATCTCTTCGGATGTTTTTTTGTCTCTAGTATTTAGGTTGAAAGATAGTTGTTGATTTTCATCTAAAGTGAAGATTCCGTATCTGTATTGCTTGTATTTATGGCCGATCTCTTTTAGTTTTGAGTGCGGAGTACTTGGTTCGTTTATGGTTTGATTCTGAATAGATTCTTTGACGATATTTTTTGACAGCACAAATGGTATTAGTAGGGCAAAAATTAAAATAACAAATACATATCTCATGTTGGCTGTATTATCTCACAGTATGACAATTACCCGGTTTTATTAATTGAATTTGTCGGTTATTCTAATGCTTATGTTTTTTCTTGCAACAAATAAAGGTAAATATTTTTTAATAATTATATTCTTGGGTGTATATACGTTTTTCCCTCTTTTGTTTATAACCTCCCAAACTTTATTAAATGTGTTTTTCATTTTTGTTTTGGGAGGATTTTTTTCATCCACCTCTGTTTCTCCTATATTTTTTTCCAATATCCGCCGACTGGAATCTGGAATAGGATTGAGCAATTTAATAAACATTGGATTGGTTTTAAATAAATTCTCAGTATTGTTTGGGTTGACGGCCATGGGTTTGGGAAGTTATTTTTTTGTAAGTGATAATTTCTTTAGTTTTTTTGAGCTGAATAAAATGTTGATCATTATTATTTGCAGCATCTACTCACTAATTTTTTTATTGTTTGGATTTTATCTTTATATATTCAAAAAATTTATTATAAAACCAAAGGTTTTTAAGATAATAAAAATAATTAGAGAGTCGGATGACTCCGAAAACATATTCCTAAAACAATTAAGTGGAAAGCCTATTATTTTTGAGCCTGGACAATATACTGAAGCAAGAATTAAGGGTTTAATCAATTTTCTATATATTTCTTCTACTCCAAAAGAAAAGGACTTAAGTCTTTTGTCTAATAAAAAACTTAATGTCTCCCTTGGAGACAAAGTCTTAATTGAAGGACCATTTGGTATTTCTAATAAACAAATAGGTGGGCAATTGATATTTATCGTAGAACATAATGGTATTGCGCCAATTATAAGTATTTTGAGAAATATGAAGCTTTCTGGAAAAAGAGTGGGTTCAAAGTTAATTTACCAAAATGAAACAGACAAAAATGAACCATTTAAAAATGAGCTAAGACTTCTTCGAAGAAGCAAGTGGTTTTCTATGCTTGAAGCATATACAAAAAAATTCCCCCCTCTAAAGGGACAAAAACTGAAACAGTATAAAGGAAAAATTACAAAAACCCTTATGAAGAGAGAGTTAAAAAAGAAGCATTTTGAAAACTCAAGTTTTTATATTTCTGGATCATACATATTTATTCGAAACTGTAAAAAATGGTTAAAGTTTTTTGGTGTAAGAAAAAAATGTATTTATATTTACCCTTCTTTATCGAGAGAGTAATAAATTGGTTCTTGATAAAAAATAGATTGATGTTTTAGTATTTCTTTGTGATTGCAAATATCCCTCCATTTAAATCTTTTCGAGACAACAAGCTTTGGGAATCTTATATAAATGAAAAGCTTCAGCCATTTGAAGAAAATGTCTCTGATTATTTGAAGTACTGGTATATTGAGAGTCAAGAAAATTCTAAAGCATACCCCAGCCAAGGACTACTAACTACTCCATACGATAATCTTTCGTACGACAAAAAAGGCCTGCTACCTCCTGAAGAAATGATAAATATCTTGAGAATTAGACAGTACTTTCTTGAGTTGTTTAACCATCCGGAACGAATCTCTAAACTACTTGAAGTGCAAGAGTCTGATTTTGCCCCACCTCAAAAAATCTCAAGCAAGGTTATGGATAGGGTAATAAAAGACGAAATGGCTTTATCTATATCAGACCTTGGTATTGCTGTGGTTGGTTCTCAAAATAAAAGAATATCCAGAAAAAATCGCTTAACAACAGGTCCTTTTGCGAAAATTGGAAAACACGCAAGATCTCTTTTAGTTGGTTCTGCTATGCAAGATGTTTGGGGAAGTGTGTATGCAATATCAACAATGGCTCAATGCCTCTGTCTCTCGGGAGTGCCAAGAAATGGCCCGTTTTCGGACATTAAAAGACAAGCTGACTTAGTAAAAGAAGTTTTTTCTGCTCTAAAAAGCAGTGAAGTGTTGATTGGTAGATCTAAAAAAGAACAGAAGGATTTGTTGAAAATTTGGAAGAAAAATGTAATGGGAGTAATCGAGGCAAATGAAGGAAAAGCTTTAAAAAGAGCTTCGTCTTTATGTGACGTTGGGGTGAGAAGTTTTAGAGTCTACTCTCCAGAACCAGGACTTGGCCCACTTAAAACAGTTAAGCTTTTAAGGAAAAAGTTGGGAAATAGAATTGAAATTTTTGCAGGACAGGTTGTAGATGTTGATCAAGCTAAACAACTAGAAGAAGCCGGCGCAGATGGCCTATACATAGGAATCGGTGGTGGTGGTAGGTGTATTACGGGGGTGAGAAGTGGTTCTGTAATTGACTGGCCTATTTTGCTTTGGAGTTTGCGAGGAGAAATAAATATCCCTGTTGTTGTTGAGGGTGGAGCAAGCGATAACATCGCCACTACACTTGCTTTGGGGGCTTCGGGAATTGGGGTGTCTAGGATAGCTGCTGGAGGAACGGTGGAGTCTCCTGGGGGGATGCTTTATTTTATTGATAAAAATGGAAATTATTTTAAACCGTATGGAGGCGAGGCTTCTGCTAGAACAAAACACCTGGACGATAAGATATTGCCATTTAGTATTCCCTCATTTGTGGAAGGAGAGACTAGAAAAGCAGACATGCTTCATCAGGAGTATGGGTCTCCCACTGTTCCCTTTCATGTTTTTAATTTAGTGGAAGATATTATTTTGTCTTATGTTTTTAGGGGTGTAGCAACTTTGGAAGAATTTCATAATATTAGTCCTTCTCCCTTAAGACAGAAAACGCTTCATGGTGACCTTGTGCAACAGACCCACTAACCTCATGCTATAGTGATTTCATGGCAAAAGATAAATATAGCGCAACCTGGGTTTCTCACTCATCTATATCTGATTTTTTAAAGTGTCCGCGTGCATATTATTTAAACAATATTTATAAAGACCCCCACACAGGACACAAAATAACTCTAATGTCCCCACCCCTTGCGTTAGGACAGGCTGTCCATGAGGTAGTGGAATCTTTATCTGTACTACCTGTTGAAAAAAGATTTGATGAATCTTTGATAGAAAAATTTGATCAGGTTTGGAAGAAAGTTTCTGGTGATATGGGTGGGTTTTTAACTAATGAGACTGAATCACAATATAAAAGCAGAGGTGAAGAGATGTTGAGGAAATTGGTAAAAAATCCTGGACCTTTAAAAAATTTGGCTGTAAAAATTAATATGAATTTGCCTTACTACTGGCTTTCTGAAGAAGAAAATATAATTCTCTGTGGAAAAATTGATTGGCTTGAGTATCTAAAAGATGAAGATGCAGTTCATATAATTGATTTTAAGACTGGAAAACATGAAGAGTCTTCCGAGTCACTACAGCTTCCCATATACTATCTTCTTGTGAGCAATACTCAAGAGAGACCAGTTGTAAAAGCTAGTTATTGGTATTTATCCAAAAATGACTCCCTAAATGAAATGAATCTCCCGAATAAAGAAGATTCATATGAAAAAGTACTAAAAATTGCAAAGGAAATATCGCTGGCGAGAAAATTAAGTCGATTTCCTTGTCCTCATAAAACTGGCTGCAGTGCATGCAAACCCCTGGAGGCCATAGTTTCCGGGAAGGGAAAATTGGTTGGAGTAAATGAGTATAGGCAAGATGTTTATGTTTTAGATAAAGATGATGATGTTTCTGAGGCGACTGGTTCAAAAATTCTCTAATCAATCTTGAATGCGAACGTTTCCTGATTGTTTCTTTGTGACAATTCTACGCCCTTAAATAAACTTATATCACCTATTCTTCCAACAGAAATCATACATTCTATGTGTTGTTTTTCATTAAGATCAAGTATTTTGTGTGCTAATTTTTTATCAAACCCACCCATAGGCCTTACAACCATATCTCTTCTAATTCCCTCGATTGCGAAGTTTTGAAATGCCATCCCGGTATCAAAAGAGTGAGTGTTAATGGGCTTTTCTTTGTAGTCAGATCTTTTTTTTGATATCAAAACTATTAATGCTCCAGCATTTTTGGACCATTTTTTATTTCCTTCGAATAAAATATTAAATAGTTTTTCAAATGATTTTTGTGATTTGGTTGCATAATAAAATTGCCACTCCTGATTATTGTTGCTGCTTGGAGCCCACCTGGCTGCCTCAAACAAAGGAGTTAAGTCTTCATCGCTAACTTCCTCTCCGTTCATTATTTTTGGAGACCATCTATATATGATTTCATTTAACACATCTTCACTGTTGGTTCTTTGTTTTTTTGCTATGTCATTTAAAATTCCCATAATTTATCCTTTCTGTTATTGTGTAAATATGAGTGCAATACACTATATCAAAGTGTTGTTTCTTACATTTCCTTTTTTTTAGCGATTGACTTTACGTGGCTGGGGTTAGTTGCAAAAAAATTTTATGATTTTCATCTGTCTCAATTTTCAAGAACACTAAATTGGCCCGCAGCATTGTTTGTATACTTACTCATAGTTGCTTCTGTGGTTTTTATATCGGTTACAAAATATCAACAATCTGGTAGGTTGACTGATGGGTTTATGTGGGGAGCTATGGCCGGACTAATGATGTATGGTGTTTATGATTTAACAAACATGGCCACACTTTCTAACTGGTCTTGGAAGCTTGTGGTTGTTGATGTTTTGTGGGGCGTCTTTGTTTGTGGAGTAGTTGGATTGATTGCTTCTAATTTTTCCAGAGTATTGACTTAAATATTTATTGCAAATTGTCTTGTAAGTGATAAACTTTATGTGAATGTCAAAACGCTATAAAGCAAAAGACTTTTTAAAGACAGAAAAGATTATTACATTCTCTCCTGATGAAGTGTTATCCAAGGCTCTGGCCTCTTTGAACTCTGGTCATGATGCGGCCTTTGTTGTGAATAGTAAAGACATATTGCTAGGAGTGGTCAGTCCATATTATGTTCAGTTTCATGGAAACTTCCCGCCCGCCACAAAACTTCAGAGATGTATGATGATGCCTCCAAAGCTTTCTCTAAACTCCTCTCTTGAGAGGGTTGTGAGAAGCATGCTTGAATCTAAGATGTACTTTCTTCCTGTTTTAGACGACAAAAAAAAGCTTTTGGGCATTGTGTCTCTTAGGAGAATATTAAAAAGAGTTTTTGAAGACAAAAATTTGTATGAGGGTGTGGAAGAGCAGATAAAAATTCGAAATGTAACAACCGTAACAAAAAAATCATCTTTAGGAAAAGTTCGATCTATATTAAAAAAAGGCAAAATCTCCCGATTGCCCATCGTAGATAATAAAAACAAATTGGTTGGCCTAATCACTAGATACGACTTAAGAAGAGCGTTGTCTGACCCGAAACATTCTCAAGGTTTTTCTAAAAAAGGACGAAAGGAGAAAGTTCTGGATACTTCAATTGAAGGTTTTATGAAAACAAGAGTTAAAACAATAGATGAATCTGGATCCTTAAAAGATGCTATTGAAACTATGATGAATAAACGAATTGGAAGTGTAGTAATTGTAGATAAAAAAAACTTACCATCCGGAATAATTACATACAGAGAAGTAATAAAAGCACTTCTTAGAACAATTAAAACTAAAAAATACTCTCTCCATATGAGTACACCAAAATCTTTTAGATATAAAAAGGACTTTAAATCACAAATTAAAAAGAAATTGTCCAGCATAGAAAATAAGCTCTCAATTGAGGCTGTAGATGTGCGTTTGGTTTCTGGAAAAGATTTTGACCTGTCAGATAAGTGGTTTGAAACATCAATAAGAATAGAAACTAAAGATGATGTATATTTCTCTCAAGATAGGGCTGAAGGTTGGAGAAAGTCATTGGTGTTAGTATTTAAAAAATTATCCGCCCAAATTAGATAGTTGCCATAGAACAACTACCAAGACGTATGGTTTTGGTAGTGTTCCTTTAATTGCGGTATAGTAGAAACTATGAATGAGGGTCAAGATTTTTCAAAAAATAATAGTTCGGAGGAAATAATGAATGAAGATATAGATGTGAATATTGAAGCTCCAAAGAAACAAAATCACTTCTCAGTCTTGTTTGTGTTTTTGCTGTTCCTTTTTGTTGGTTCATTCGCCTTGTGGTACAAAAACCAACCAGATACTCCAACAGTGTTTCCTAAAAAATCTGGCTCTGACGAAAAAGTAGAACAACTCATTCCCTTCAAGTCCTCAGAGGATTTTTTGTCTTACATAAGTGAGGGTGAAAATCTTGACCTTGGATTTTTTGGAGGATTTGCAACTTCTTCTTTTTCTAGATCTACACCCATGATGACGGAGGTTATGGATGAGGCTGTGTCTTTGCCGCTTGCTGGTGGGGGTGCCGAAAAAAGTGCTCAGAGAGTATCAGAAACAAATGTTCAGGTGTCTGGAATAGATGAGCCTGATATTGTAAAAACTGATGGGAAACACATCTTCACTTCACTTCTTGGTCCCTCGTACAGACTAATGGTTGAGGAGGATGTTTTACCAATGACTGGAACTATAGAAAGCTCCTCGGAAATGATTTTTCCCCCTAGAAAAAGGCTCGAACCAACAACAAAAATCGTCTCTGCTTTTCCACCAGCAGATCTTGAAAAAATTTCTGACATAGATATGACTGGGGATTTGTTGTTGAGCGATGATCTTCTAATGGTGTTTGGAAATGACTTGATACAGGCCTATGATGTCTCTAATCCCTCCAGCCCTAAAGATGAGTGGGATATTGAAATAGATAGTAATAGCTCAATTATGACTTCTCGCTTAAAAGGGGACGAGCTTTATGTTGTTACAAGAACAGGATTTGAATATGATCAGCCCTGTCCTATTTCCCCCCTATCTCCTGTTGGAGGACTAATTATTCCTTGTGAGAGAATATTTCATCCAAATAGATCTATGCAAGCAGATGTAACCTATTCTGCCTTAAAAATAGATCTTGATGATGGGTCTGTAACTCACTCCATTTCTTTTGTAGGAACCTACAATTCTTCAGTTATATATATGTCTGAAAATTCTTTATATGTGACGTATACAACATTTGGAGATTTTTCGGAGTTTATATTTGGATTCTTTACTTCCTTGGGTAGTGACCTAGTTTCTTCTGAGGTTGTTAGTAAATTAAAAAAACTATCAACATATGACATTTCTTCTGCAGCGAAAATGACTGAAATTCAAACGATAATGGAAGAGTATTATCGCGGACTTTCAAAAGATGAAAGAAGAAGAATTGAAAACGAGGTGTCAGACAGAATGGAAGAATATGCAACAGAGAACATGAGAGAGATGGAAAAAACAGGAATAGTTAAAGTTGAGTTAGATGACATGAAAATACTTTCAACTGGATCTATTCCAGGACACCCTCTAAATCAATTTTCTCTTGATGAATACAAAGAAAACCTAAGAATTGCGGTTACTGTGGGTGGAAGGAGCTTGAGGGGTTCTGAGAGTGCGAATGATGTATATGTTTTGGATAAAAACTTAGAAACTCTTGGTCAAGTTAAAGATTTGGGGTTGGATGAAAAAATATATTCTGCGCGTTTTTTAGGTGAGATGGGATATTTAGTGACATTCAGAGAAACTGATCCTTTTTACGTGTTAGATTTGTCTGATGCAAAAAACCCCACAATGAAGGGTGAGTTAAAGATTCCCGGGTTTTCCTCATATCTTCACCCTCTGGAGGAAAATCTCATCTTAGGAGTTGGTAGAGATGAGGGAAGAGTGAAGCTCTCTCTTTTTGATGTTTCTGTTCCAACCGATCCAAAAGAAGTAGATGTTTATCTTCTTGATGCATACTGGAGTGATGTTTCCAACACCCACCATGCGTTCTTGCAAGATGAAAAACATTCTGCATTTTTCATCCCCGCAGGGAATGATGGGTTTATCTTTTCTTACTCTAAAGAAGGTGTTTCTTTGAAAAAAGTAGTTAGCGATATTCAAGCTAAAAGAGCACTTTTCTTGGATGACTATTTATATGTGGTCGGTACAGAAAAGATAGTGGTCTTAAATGAAAGTGATTGGGAAAGAGTAAATTCTCTAAATCTATAATTAGTCTCTTATCATTAGATTTAGAAAGCCGTTTATTACGGCAAGGGCTACAGCGGATATTACGGCTGTTGTAAAAGAATCAATTAAAAACCCATCAACTATCCTGGCTGTAAGTAGAAGTAGAGCTGCATTGATTACGAAAGTAAACAACCCTAAGGTAACTATACTGATAGGAAAAGTGAGTATTTTAATAATTGGCCTTATTAGAGTTGTTACTAATCCCCAAACGAAAGCGGTAATTAGCAGTGATTGATACCCTCCTACCTCCACTCCTGGAACCAGATAGGCAAGTATATAAAATGCGAGTGCGTTTATTAAAATCTTTATAATAAGTTTCATACCTTAAATATTAATACATCTTCTCAAGATTGCAAAGATCGCGCTTGGAGATTATCATTAATGAGTTGAAAATTGAAAGGAATAAATTATGTTACCTCACTTTGATCTTGTTGAGTTAATAAAAACTTGGGGCTATTATGGCTTGGTTTTTATAGTATTTGCAGAAAATGGCTTGTTTTTTGGATTCTTCTTTCCTGGAGACAGTTTGCTTTTTACGGCAGGACTCTTAGCCTCTCAGGATTGGTTTAATATTTGGACACTTATTGGACTTCTTATTGCAGCTGCAATTGGCGGTATGGGTGCAGGATATTGGACTGGAGGAAAATTTGGTCGATGGCTAATGAAACGAGAGGACAACTTTTTCTTCAAGAAAAAATACTTACTTGAGGCTGAAGAATTTTATGAAAAACATGGGGGGAAGGCCCTGTTTTTGGCAAGGTTTGTTCCTATTGTTAGGACTTTTGTTCCAATTGTGGCTGGAGTTGCGTCAATGGAATATAAAAAATTCATGTTTTACAACGTTGTGGGTGGAGTGTTTTGGGTGATGTCTATGACTCTTTTTGGATACTTTTTAGGAAACAGTATTCCAGATGCAGAAAAATACATGCTACCAATTGCTTTTGGAATCATAATAATTTCTGTAATCCCTGGGGTTCTTCATCTATTGAAAGGCGACAAGCCAAAAGGATTTAGTTTGGGTTTTAGAATAAAACTATTCTTTAAGAAACTTTTCAATAAGTCTTAATGAAAGACAATCGTTCTCTGGCAACTATATTTTTAATTGTTTTTATTGATCTATTTGGTTTTGGTATTATCTTGCCTCTACTCCCTTTTATAGCAGAAAAATATCATGCTACTCCCTTTCATGTTGGATTGCTTACAGCTTCTTACTCATTGTTTCAATTAATAGCTTCACCAATTCTTGGAAGACTTTCTGATAGGTATGGTCGCAAGAAAGTTTTAGTACTGTCTCAATTAGGAACAATGTTTGGATTTTTACTTTTAGGCTTTGCAAGAAGCCTTCCTCTACTCTTCATATCGAGAATTATAGATGGGGCCACAGGTGGAAACATCTCTGTTGCGCAAGCATATATTGCTGACATTACTGATAAAAAAAATAGAGCAAAAGGAATGGGAATTTTGGGAGCAGCTTTTGGGTTGGGATTTATTCTTGGACCTGCTCTTGGAGGAGTACTTTCAAGAATTAGCTTTTCTACGCCAGCATTTGTTGCCGCAGGAGTATCGTTTGTCTCAATTATAGCCACCTCTTTTATGTTGAAAGAAACTATAAACACAAAAAAATCTATAAAAACAAATAAAACAAAGTTGACTATTTCTAAATTTTTAGAATCTTTTAAAAAGCAGCCGATTGGATTCTTGATGGTTGTTTTCTTACTACAAAACCTTGCTTTTGCCGGAATGCAGTCAAATTTTGCCCTTTGGACAGAAAGAACCTTCAGTTACGGGCCCTCTGAAAATGGAACTATATTTGCATTTATAGGAATTATGTCTGTTGTTACTCAATTAATCTTACTACCTAGATTAGTAAGATTAATTGGTGAGAGAAAAATGTTAGCTGGAGGCTTGTTGTTTTTGTCTATTGGTTTGCTGTTTTTACCATATGTAATATGGCCCTGGATGATTTATATATCTGTGTTTTTCCTCTCCATAGGAAATGGACTTTCTAATCCAAGCTTGCAAGCCATTGCTAGCGAAAATGTTGAAAAAGAAGAATATGGAGAAGTGTTGGGAATGCTGCAATCATCTGGAAGTGTTGGTAGAATTGTTGGTCCTGTAATGGCTGGCTTCCTCTTTGATGTCTACGGGAAGAACATTCCATTTATATCATCTGGCATTATTACTTTGTTTATTTTTGGATTAGTTTTGCAGTTTCTTCCAAGAAGTGGTTCTGTGTTTTCCCGTGCCGCAAGTAAAATACGAGGTTAATTATTTGCCTATCATAAACTCTATGATATCGTCTGATCTTACTTTATAGTCTCTTCCTTCCATTCTAGTAAGTCCATTTTCCTTTGCTTTTTGCCATCCACCTACTTTAGTGAAGTTTTCGTAAGAACAAACTTGTGCTTTTATAAAATTTGTTTCAAAGTCTGAATGAATTACTCCAGCAGCTTGAGGTGCTAGAGTATTGTTCTCTATTGTCCAACTTCTTACTTCTTTTTCTCCTGCTGTGAGAAAACTTATTAAGTTTAATCTAAAAAAAGCTGTTGTCACTAATCTATCTAGACCTGTTTGCTCTAAGCCGTTTTCCTTTAAGTACTCTTGTCTTTCTTTTTTGGTAAATTCTACTAACTCTGACTCGATCTTGGCGCAAATTGAAATGCAGGGTTGTTTGGAAAATTTTTTTTCAATATTTTTTGACTCTCTAATTTGGTTTTCTCCAACATTAAGAATAAAGATAGTTGGTTTTCCTGAAAGTAGAAATAGAGGACTTAATAATTCTTTTTCATCTTCGCTCCACTCCATTTCGTTTATAGAGCTTCCATCTGATAATCCTTTTTTTGCCTTTATTACCACTTTCCAAAAGTGTTTTTCTTCGGGTGTTGAGTTTCCTTTTGGTTCGCTTTGTTTTTCTAATGTTTGCAAATCAGCAAGTATCAGTTCTGTTTTTATTGTGTTGAAATCTTCTAATGCGTTTCCGCTTCCAGTTTGAACAACATCTCCATCGTCAAAATTTCTTAAAACATGAACAATTAAATCTACTTCTCGAATGTGGCTTAGAAATTTATTTCCCAAACCTTCTCCCTCATGAGCCCCTTTAACTAGGCCAGCAATATCAACAAATTTAATTGTTGAAGGAATAATGTTTTTTGTATCAACAATTTTCGCAAGTATTTCTAAGCGTGGGTCGTTGACTGGAACAATGCCTACGTTTGGTTCGATGGTGGCAAATGGATAATTAGCTGATAGAGCTTGTTGTTTTTGGATGAGAGCATTGAAAAGTGTGCTTTTACCAGCATTTGGTAGACCAACTATTCCACAAGATAGATTCATGAGAGATATTGTACCTTGATAAGTATGAAAGAGAAACTTTGATTCTAAATTTTCATTCTAGGCTGATTGATTGGTGTGTTTATGGGAATAAAGTCTGATGATTGATGGGCCCACCCTCTTCCTTCTGGCTTCCTAATAACATCGTTTAGATCTAGCTTGAAACCAAAATAACTTCCTTGGGCATTTTGTTGTGTTTTTGGAGAAAAATTTGTAATAATTGGGAAAGGTAGAATAGTCCTAATGTCTTCCGGTAAAAAATAATTTATAGGTAAAACATCAACCTCATGAAAAGCAGACATTATGTGAGACCTATTTCTTTTGAATGCTTCTGCTCCACCCTTGTCCCAGTCACTGGCTAAAACTACTCTTTTTATCCCCTTTCCAAGAGTTTGTTGTGGATTTATATGATCTCCACAAACTCCCAACCATCTCAATAATGCAATTATTTGCCTATACCCAGTACCGGATACAGTTATGCAGGAATCTCTATACTCAGGAGATATTTGATTGAATGATAATTGATTCAATGGTCCCTCAAAAATAAAAATTGTGTCGCCAAGATTCTCAGTAAATCTTTTGGGATCTGGCATCCAAAATCCAGGAGGAGTTTGTCTCATCTTTCTTCCATCTCGCACTCTCTGGCTAGACCTAACAAAAGCTTTAAAATGTGGATCTCCTTGATGCATTGATTCTTCTCCAAAATATATTCCTCTTGCATTAACATTTGCCATGGTAAATTGATAGCCAGATTTTAAGTATTTTAACCAGTAGGTAGGAAGAACTAATCTCCCCCCAATTCTTTCATTTCCTACTTTGTTTCTTCCAATTATCCCCCTATTTCTCATGCTTTGAATGTTTTCTAGCGTAAGTATTTTGTCTATAGCTTCAATTTGAGGTGGAACTGTTGAGTCGGACTTAATAAAAGAATCCTGTTGGGAATTTTGTTGTGGAATCCTTAAGGCTTGGTGTAGGGATTGAAGAAGTGCAAATATTTGAGGATGTGAGGATGATAAATAGCCAGACTGAACTAACACAGATAGCGGTTCTTTTAGAATTTTTCTGTCTATTTTTTTAGATTCTTTTACTGCTCTGTTGAACAAATTTATTCGCTTATCATTTTCTTCAGTGGTCTCTGATACTAAATTTGCTAAAGCACCAGCAAAATGTGGTGGAAAGTGTCCATGCATGCCTGCAAGTTCGTGGTTTAGCCCTCTCATTCTTAGAAATCTACTAGAAACATCTTCGATTAGAGAGAAATTGTGAGCAATTGTGATTGCATTCTCAAATGCTTTAGATCTTCCAGAAGAAACTGGATTGAAATCCTCAACCTCATTTCCTGACTTCATGGGAATAACATTAAATTCTCTCATGCTCCATGGCAACAAGATATTTTCTTGGCATCCATAACAATAAACATGATCTTCGTGGAGGTGAGCTGCTTCCGTATTTCTATTGTCGTGATGCGGTAAAGGACAAAACACTTTATTGTATGGTTTTTCTTTGTTTAATAAATCTGCCAATATTGTTAACCCGTGAGGATCTTTTGTGCTGGTTTTTGTATCTATTGCTCTTTGTAAGGCCTTTTGATCAATTATCCACCTACCTGTTAAAGGATCTTGTTCTACAAAAATTGGCTTATCTTTTACAGTGCTCCTTCTTTCTCCTCTAGAATTTATTATCTGATCCGAACTCACCAACGATTCCATAGTAGAAGTTGTTAATTTTTTCCACAAAGACTTATTGAACAGCTCTATCAGACCTATTCTATTTTCCCTAACACCTCTTTGTTCCAAGCTGGATGCGATTTTTCCTTTAACTACACCCTCTGGAAGTCCTGATATTCCAAACTCACCTCTTACATTTATTGCAACTCTTAATAGATTCTCTAAATTCTCTTGGTCGATTCTAGAAACCCAAAATACGTATGTTTTTTCATCTTTAAAATATATTGCGTTTTCAATATTAGGCCTATTTTCTGTATCAAATAATGTTTTTTTTAGGTCTTCTATTGATAAAAATAGATGCCCGTCGTGCTCGAAACATATGTGGTTTATGTTCTCTGGTAATTCTTTTTGAGGTCTTAATTTTACTTCTACATCTCTGTGTCCTGTAATAATTTGCAAGGCTTTTACAATTCTTAATTCATTTTCTTTATATACACCTGGCAGTCTCTCGCTTATTACTTTTAAACCAACCTCTCTTAACTCCTGAAGGGTTGATAATTCAACTGGTTCAATCCTCTCTTGGTCTGGTAGTTGATATAACAACTCTCCTTTCATCCTGTTTAAAATCCCGGATTTATAAGAAAAATCAATTACGTCGTCTATGGATAATGAAAAGTTCTCTCCCTCATCTTGACTCCATCTTTGAACCCAACACAATTGAGTGACTGCAAGAAAAATATACTCTTTTATTTGATCTTCATGCCCATTTACTGGCAAACCCTTTTCATCAAATATTGAAAACCACCCTCCATCACCAGCGGGAAATTTAAAATCTTGAATATTAAATTCAACCTCATTAAATAAGTCGTCACCATACAATCTGAACAATTCCTTTGCCAATGATCTAAAGTTTCTATTTAATTTGGTTCTAACCTCTCTTCCAACCTTTTCTCCCATTTTTTCGTATTCAGTTTTATCATCAAATAATTTTGGAAGGCCTGTCTCATCTTTCCTCCTATATCTGGTCATTTGTGCGCCAAATAACTTCTCTATGTGATTTGTGGCTAGAGCAACATTTGTCCTTCCAGTTTTTTTTGCTACATGATTGCCTAACGGAGTGCCTGTGAGCGCTTCAGTTTGATTTTGTGTAAAAGTTTCTAAATTTATCTTGATCAGGTCTGCCGTGCCCCCCTTTATTGTGAATCCTATCTCTTCTAGCTGACCTTCATTTAGGGTGTGGGTTAGGGCAATGTTTCCAAATGGTAGTTCGGTAATTAGCCCCTCTTCGTCTGTTTGGGGTCTGTCTACGCTCTCAAAACTAGCCCTCATAATGGTTAGCCAGTTTAGGATTTGATATTCAGTTGTGTGTTCGTAGGAAATACTGTGTTGACCCTTCTCTTTTCTTTCTTCTTTATCTTCTGGCAAAGGTGGATCAAATATGTTCATCGCACGCCTATCACCAAACAAAATTTGACCTGCTTGGAGAGATTTAACAAGATGTTCTTTAAGTCTTTTATTTTTTGAAATTTGCTCTACGTCAAAAGGTTTATGGGGAACTCTTCCAAAAGTTTCTTCGAATGCTAAAAACGCCTGAGAAAAATATGATAGGGCCCACTCTTCAATGCTAGAAAAAGTGTTAGGGTTTGCCATTTCATATTGCAACTTTACTGTTCTTGTTGAAATTTTTGGATGACCTGGCATCTGAAAAGCAGTAACTGCTCCACCTTCTGATATTACGAAAGATCCCTGAATGTTTGATTCATCATCTTGTTGGGTAATTTCATATTCACTAATTCTTTCTTCATTCTCAAATTTAATATTATTTGCAGATATTTCACTTAATTCTCCTTTACATAGTCTAATTTCCTCAATCAACCTATGAGCGGCAGAGCCTAGCTTTAAGGCCTTTGAGCTTTCGCTTTTTACATGTAATCTGTCTTTTTCTGGAAGAGATCGTCTTACTTCTTTTTTCTTTCTTTTAAGGTTTTGTGTTGGTTTTTTTGGTATCGGCCCCACAGAAACATTGCTTGCAATTAAAACTAGGGCGTCTAAGTGATTTCCCGCCTCTACTAACTCTTTTGCTTTTTGTTTTATTTTTTTTGGTATTCCGTTTCCATTACCATCAACTCCGATATATTCCTCCATTGCCTTTTGTAGGTCAGTTTCAGGAGACCTAGACAAAGATTTAAGTGTTTTTTGTGCAATTTCGACTAAAGGATCAGTATTGTTTTCTAGCACAGCAGAATCCTTGCCTGGCTTTTCCTCAGGATGTGTCATTTATTTGTTAGGCAGGAATTTATATATGGGTAGTTCTTTTAGAATAAATGAATTACTCGACTAAAACAAGCTGAATTGTTTGATGTTTGGCTCTTTTTATACAAAAGCCCCGAGTAAATCGGGGCTTTAATTTTTGTTATCAATAATCTTAGTGGGTTTTTGGTCGAGCTTTGTTGACTACGATAGTTCTGCCTTCTAGCTCTGATTCATGTAGAGCTTCGATGGCTTTTTGGGCTTCTTCTTCAGAGGTCATTTCGACAAAACCGAAACCACGACTTCTGCCGGTAGCTCTGTCCATTACGACATTTGCTGACTCGACTGCACCGTGCTGAGAAAAAAGCTGTTTAAGGTCTTCGTCTCTGGTTGCCCAGGGTAAAGAACCTACAAAAAGTTTTACAGCCATGCTGTCCTTTCTTAAAGCAGTTGTACTCATCCTACTACCTGCGAACTTAAACTATCTTCGATGAGCGAAGGTCCTCTGCCTCTTGAAAATTACTTCTTGAAAGCTCGAACAGTGGGTATTGTACCAGATATTACTAGTATCTGATAGATTTTAGCAATTCGTACTTAACTTCTTCAGCGGCTTCTTTTATGTGATGTTCTATATCTGGTACATATTTTTTTAAATAGCCTAAGATTGTTTCGTCATTTGGGTACGTATGAAATCTTTCTAAAAATAGCTCGTGATGGTCCGTGTGAAGATGGTCTAATATTTTATGAATTATTTTGTGGTGTACTGTTTCTTCTATTATCTCTATAAGTTCTTGTTTATGGTTGTCTGTGGTTGGAAGCGTTTCTACTTCGGAGTGGACGTGGTGAATGTGAATTATATGATCGTAAAAAACGCTCATGTTATTGATTTTAAATTAATAATGTTAATAAGAAGATCGTAAAAAACACTCATGCTATCCTTCTTTTATTTGAGCAACTTGATAATTATTTCTTACTGGCCCAAGTGGAATTTCATCATTTGGGTCATCAACAAAATATAAAATTACTTTTCCTTTTTTCTTTCCGTATATAAGATTTAGATGATGCATTACTTCTGGGGAACCTCCGAAGTGTTTGCCTGTAAATTTAGCAGGACCTGCATCTGCAGCTACTCCCACAACAACTTTCCCATTTTGAGGGTTTATTGCGATCATTTTTCTGTGTTTGTACCACTTCACTAGATGAGATAAATCTGAGTTCCAGTTTGGTAAATACAGAGTTTGAATAGCAAAATAGTACTTTTCCTTTAAGTAGTCTTGGTTGGTCATTTCTGACTTTGAATATGTAAAATATCCCCAAGCTCCAAGTCCTGGAGCAATTCCTGCCTGCTGATTTTCGTCGTGTTGATGGATAGTATCTCCTGGAAATCTTTTTAGGTGCTGCTCGTACCCCATCCAACCTATTGAATGATTGAGTTTTTGCCCTTCATATTGTGAGTATGCTTTTATTCCTAGTTCTTCTTTTATAATTTTGCTTATTTTTTTTTCGTCTTCATGATCCGCATGACCAGATTGACTTGGAACTAATGATGATAATTTTTTCTCTAAAATGTTTTCCAATTCTTTTGAGCCAACGTATCCGTGATCAATAAGCTTGTCTCTTATCTCTGTGGGAGTGAGTATGTCTGAATCGGGAGGTGGAGAAAGTAATAAAGAAGCGGCGAGTGAAGCTCCTGCAAAAAGTTTTCTTGATTTTTTTCTAATATCTTTTAGCTCGATATTATTGCTTTTCAACCATTTTGAGGCTATCTTATGTTTTTCGTTTAAAGATTTTTTGGCTTTATCTTTGTTTTCTTCTAGGTTTTTTTTGATTGAGGAAATATCAATCTTAGTCGAAGATTTTTTTTGCATTGGACAGTCTTTTAATTACTTCTTCTTTCCCCAAAACAACCATTGTGTCAAAAAGTGGGGGGGTATGGAGTTCTCCTGTAATTGCAATTCTTATAGACATAAAGGCTGGTCTTGGCTTCCATCCCACTCTTTCCTGAAGATCTCTTAGTTTACTTTCAAGACTTTTCGCGTCCCACTCTTGTGTGTCAGAAATTGTTTCTATTAATTGATTTAAATAATCAGAAATTTTTAAGTCATTTGACTTTGATTCTTTTAGGATTAGTTTTTTGTCGACTGATGGGTTTTTATAAAAATAATGAGTAAGAGAGTCAAATTCTGATAAAGTAACTAAACGATCCTTGATGAGAGGCAGTATCTCAAAAAAATTATCGTGAGAAAAATCTTTTGGAATAAAAGGGTTCAGCCTCTCTTTAAGTTCCTCGTCTTTCATGTTGCGAATCCATTGCCCGTTTATCCAATTTAACTTGTCTAAATCTACAATAGGCCCCTGAATGTGCATATTTTTGAAATCAAAGTGCTTTATTATTTCATCGATGTCAAATATTTCTTTGTTTTGCGGATGATTCCAAACTCTCGTAATTAAAAAGTTAATTATTGCTTCCTTTAGATATCCATTTTTTATGTACCAACTTACTGAGGCATGCCCATGTCTTTTTGAGAGTTTGCTTTTATCGGGATTTCTAAGAGCTGGTGTGTGAATAATTTTTGGAACATTCCATCCCAAATATTCGTACAAAAGCACATGTTTTGGAGCGGAGCTAATCCACTCCTCTCCTCTAACAATATGACTAATATTCATAAGGTGATCATCTACTACAACAGCAAGATGATATGTTGGATATCCATCTGACTTGAGTATTACTTGATCGTCAACAACAGAACTATCAAACTCAACTTTTCCCCTAATCTCATCCGTAAAGGAAATTTTCTTTCCGCTTGGAATTTTCATACGAATAACATGATTTTCTGATTCAGATCTTTTTTTTGACTCTTCTTTGGAAATATTTCTACAATGTTTGTCGTACATTGGTGGTTTTCCATCTTTTTGCATGTTTTTTCGTACTTCATCGAGCCTGTCTTTTGAACAAAAACAATAGTATGCATTTCCTTCGGCAATTAATTTATTTGCATATTGTTTGTATGTATCAAGTCTTTCTGATTGTCTATAAGGACCATAGTCGCCACCATGTTTTGTGCTCTCGTCGGGCATTAAATCAAACCACTCAATTGCTTCGAATATCTTTTCTTCTGCGTCTTCTACAAACCTACTCCTGTCAGTATCCTCAATTCTTACAATAAATTTTCCTTCGTGTTTTTTTGCATAAGAAAAATTAATAAGGGCCTGAAATATAGTTCCAATGTGTGGGTATCCAGTTGGAGATGGTGCGATTCTTACTCTGGTCTTGTTCATGTCTTGATTGTACCAGAGGGGAAAGCTATACTCAAAAGCATATGGCGAGATTATGGGAAGTGGCTTACTACACAAGAAAAGGTATTCGATATGGATCGATTAGTTTGGTGGTCTTGATAATTGGTCGAATAGTTTTAGGGGCTGCGATTAATTTATACAAAGAACTAAACCCACCTCCTCCCCCACCTCCAACAGTAGGTCACGGAAAACTACCTCCTATGAAATTTCCAAAACAAAAGAGGCCAGAAATTGAATACCATCTCGAAACTGTAAGTGGCACAATACCTACTCCAATGGATAAAGCAAATGTATATTTTATGCCTATTACAAGACCAAACCTTTTAGGACTTGAAAGAGGAACTCAAACAGCAGCAAGTTTAGGATTTGTTTTTGAACCTGAAGCCTTAAACGAGCGGTTGTATAGATTCAGTAGAACTACTCCAATTCCGTCACGGCTTGATTATGATATCGTTACGGGCAACTTTAAAATGAAACTTGATTGGTACGAAAATAAAAATTTCTTACAACAGAAATTTTTACCAAATGAAAGCCAAGCTTTAAGTGAGGTTAGAAACTATTTAAATAAGGCTGACTTACTAGAAAGAGACATGGATGAAGGTGGATACATTGTTACCTTCTTAGCTGCAAAAGGGAAAGGTTTTAAGGTTGTGTCAAGTTTATCAGAGGCAGATTTTGTGCAAGTGGATCTATTTAGAAACGAAATTGATGAAGGGTTTGAAAATGTTACCACAACAGAGGATAAGGGAATTGTGCGAGTCATTCTTTCTGGGTCACGAGAGCAAGGTCAACGAGTGGCCCAAGTAGAATATGATTATTTCCCTGTAGATATCGAGAGTGCTGAAACGTATCCCGTAAAAGCTGGTGTATCTGCGTGGGAGGAACTTGTTTCTGGAGGAGGACATATTGTCTCAAGTCCAAATGAAGGGAGTGTTACTGTTCGATCGGCTAAATTAGGTTTTTATGACTCATATGAGCCTCAAAACTACCTACAGCCGGTATATATTTTCACTGGAGATGAAGGATTTAAGGCTATAGTTCCTGCTGTCGACCCTGTGTGGATTCAAGAACTTATTGAATGATTATATTGGGAATGATATCCATTCATAGTTTGAATATATCCAATCGATTATCTTTTCACTTTCACCAAATCTATCATTGCTTTCAAGAATAACCAAGATTGCCTCCCTACCATCTCTCTCAATATAAGAAACTAGGCACTCCCCAGCCCTGAAAGTCCACCCAGTTTTTACTCCCATCAAGCCATCTATTTTCCCTAGAAGTTCATTTGTATTTTCCAGAACGTGAACTTGATCCCCCTCAATACTTTCTATAAATATTCTTTTTGTGGATACAACGTCTAGGATTATGTTGTTTTTTAAAGCCTCTTTCGTGAGAATTGCCAGGTCTCTTGCGGACATATAATGATTTGGCTGCTCAAGACCAGATACATTTGTAAAATTAGAATTTTTTAGGTGCAAGTCTTTTGCTTTTTGATTCATTTGACTAATGAAAAAGTTGTAACCTTTTGGGTGGTTTTGGGCAAGGGCGAGAGCTGCGTCATTTCCTGAGCTGACTAAAAGTGCGTATAGGAGATTGATTACTGTAATTCTTTCTCCACGAACTAAGTAGCTTTTGTTTCCAATTGATAAATTTTCGTTCCCAATTGTTATTACATCACCTAAGTCGTACTCATCTAATACTACTAGGGCTGTCATTATTTTCGTTGTTGATGCTGGAAGTTTTCTAACATCGGAATTTTTTTCAAAAAGAACTACTGATGATTTAGGGTCTATTGCGATTGCAGCAGTTGCGGAAATTTCCGGATAAATTATGTCTTTTCTGATTGTTGGAAGATCATTTTTCTCAATTTCAATATTTACACCTTTTACTTTTGACTCTCCAGTTTTTACTATCTTTGTTTGAAAAGAGTTATGTCCAGGATAATACAGTAAAATTGTCGCAAATATTCCTAGGCCTATGTATGTATGTCGCATTTTAATGCAGTATCATTTTGTAAAGCTTTCTGTGTTTGGTTGTGTTGCTAATACAAGATCTTTATATTTAATTTCAAATGATTTCGTGTGTTCTCCTGCATTAAAAATAACTGAACCATTTTCAGAAAGCTTTTCATCAATATATGTTGGTAGATTAAATAAAACTCCAATTGGATGTATTGCTCCAATTTTAATCCCCGTAAGTTTTAATGCTTCCTCTGGTGTTGCCATACGTAGATCTTTTACAGAAAAAGCCTTTTTAAATAATTTAAAGTCTACTTTTGTTGCTGCAGAAACAACTAACATTACTGGATTTTTGTCCGCATACATCACTAAAGCTTTTGCTCCTTGCTTGAGATCCGTTCCCCTTTCCCTTGCAGCCTCTTCACTAGTTTTTACGGGTTTATGTTCGAATTCTTTGTATTTGATTTTTCTTTTACTTAAGTAAGTTACAAGATTTTCGTATGGAGATTTTTTTTCATCAACTGAAGTTGTTGAGGTAGAAATTCCCAACTCATCTAATTGATCTTGATCGACCACTGATGGAGCGCTCATTACCGCCGTAGCGCCTGAGGATGAAGTAGGAAAAGCCATAACTTCTCGGATACTAGGCTCTCCTAAAGCTACATATACAAACCTATCAACTCCTGGAGCGATACCTCCATGAGGAGGAACGCCGTACGTAAATGCTTCAAGCATGTGTGAAAACTCTTTCTTCTGCTCCTCTGAAAACCCTATCAACTCAAAAACTTTTTCTTGGATTTTTGGATCGTGAATCCTAATGCTTCCACCACCTACTTCAAAACCGTTTAAAACTAAGTCGTGCTGCAGGCCTCTTACTTTTAGTGGGTCCTTATCTAATAACTCAATATCCTCTGGGCGTGGAGATGTAAACATGTGGTGACTTGGGGCAAACTTTGCGCTACCTGAGCCGTGAAAAAAGTCATCGTCTGACTGCTCAGTAAAAAGTGGGAAGTCTACTGTCCAAGAAAATGCCAATTCATTTGGATCATTTTTGTCTTTTCTAAGATCTGGCTTATCGGATCCGTATTTTTCCATTGCTTCTTTGTGGGGAATTCTTGGCCATGGAGACTGACTAATGTGTTTTTCTGGGAATATTTCTTTTACAAGTTTTGTAAACATTTTTTCAATTATTTGTAAAATATCTTCTTGGGTAACAAAAGACATTTCTATATCTAGCTGTGTAAATTCTCCATAAGCCCTGTCTGCCCTAGGATCTTCATCTCTGAAGCATTTTGCAAGTTGAAAATATCTTTCAAGGCCTGCAACCATCAGTAATTGTTTATATTGTTGTGGAGATTGTGGAAGAGCATAAAATTTCCCGTGCTGTAGCCTGCTTGGAACCAAAAAATCTCTTGCACCTTCTGGAGTAGATTTTGTTAGCATTGGGGTTTCAACTTCTATAAAATCCTCATTTTCTATAAGATAATTTCTGAAAAAATTTACAACCTTTGAACGAATTTTCATGTTCTTGTTCATTCTCTGTCTTCTTAGATCAATGTAGCGATACTTGTTTCTAATCTTTTCGTCAATTTCATATCCATCTGAGTTTATTGGAATAGGAAGTTCTTTTGATTTTGTGATTACAGTTATTTCTTTTGCTTCTATTTCAACTGTGCCTGTTTCAATTTTAGGATTAACAAGATTGTCAGGTCTTTTTTTAACCACTCCCAATATTTCTAAAACATCTTCTCCTCCCAGTTTTCCCAATTCTTTGCCACCGACAACCTGAACGATTCCCGCCCTGTCCCTCAAATCAATAAAGGCAACTTTTCCATGATCTCTAACGGTATCTGCCCAGCCTTGAAGTTTTACTTTTTTTCCTACCAACTCTTTTGTTTTTGTTGTAAGAGTTCTTTTCATAGTTTCCTTTGCTTATTTAATTACAAAAAAACCACCCGACTAAAGGACGCTGTCGCGTGGTGCCACCTAATTCCTCAACACGAGGACTTGTTCCTGCTGTCACGGGCTTACCCGGAAGAGTTGCTACCCTCTCCAACTCGCTCGCTGTCAACAAGCTCAATCGTTTTTTAATTCACTGTGATTCTACTTCTTTTATTCTTTATGGTCAATTTTAGTCTTTAACACATTAAATGTGTATGATATTATGCTTTCGTAATGAAATTGTCTAGCAAGACCCACCAACTTATTAATCGTTTTGCTCTTATTAAGAGCTAGCGGAGGTTGTGGTGTAAAAGAGTTTAGACAAAAAATAACACAAACGACCTCCCAACAAGGGAGGTTTTTTATTGCACATTAACATATTCACAGTCGCACAAAGCAATTAAGTTTTGATTGTTGTGTGCGGCTGTGGCGAAGTGGTAAAGCGAGCGTTTGTGAAACGCTTAGGGAACAAGTTAATTACTATTTAAGTGTGGGCCTGAACCACCTTAATTAGACACTCAAATAGTAATGAGCTCCCAGTGCAGGTTCGATTCCTGACAGCCGCACCTAAATCCCATAAAAGGAGGTGTCAACCAATGCGCGTAGTGAAAAGCAGATGGCCAAGAAGTCAATTGCACCTTTAGGAACAAGGTCTCAGGGACTTTGGTCTTGGTTCAACCATTCCCTGAGACCCCTATTACTGTATTCAGTCGTATTCAAACTAGACCGAGGAGAAATCTGATGGATGAAACTGATGAAGTTGATACAACCAAAAAACCAAATTTCGAAAATAACACCCAAGCATGCGTTTGCGTAAGCGGAGCACATGGATGTGGGAGTTGTACTCGACAAGCTGAGCCTGGTGACACCATGTGTGCGCCTTGTCGCTCAGGCTTGTGTTAGTTAAGGGAGGCAAAAAAATGAGCCCACCCTTGAAAAAAAAGGTTAAGAAAAAAAAGGAAGGCAGAGTAATACAAAAAAAACCACCTACTTGCGCTTGTGGGTGCTCTTGCAGGATTGAAGTGACCCAAGAAGGTCAAACTTGCATATCTTGCTCAAAAGGCTTTCATAAATGAATTTTAATTGACAATTTCGTGGAATGAGCCTTGTTGCTTGAGCCGCAAGGCTCGTTCCTCCGAAACCACGCATCACCTGTCAATTAATGATTAGAGGTTAACAACTTAACTTTTAATCATTTGACAGGTGATGTTATTCGCCATAGTCGCACAGAAAAATCCTTGCTTTTTTATTAATTGCAATATTAAAGCGGGGGTTTTTTATTGGATGTCTTTTATGAAAAGTTGTAGTTTCGATCTGCCGTTCCAAGTGTTTTCATCAACAGTGAAGGCTATGTTTACTTCATCTTTAATATTGTCTGAATCTTGACCATGTCCGAACCACAAAGCTTCTATAGATGTTTGTTTTTTTACTTCTGAAGGCAAAATAATCTTTAAGTGATTTTTATCTCTACCGATTGTCATTTTTTCTAAAACCTTAACATTCTTAATACAAAACACGGGTTTTTTATTTCCCATTCCGTGCGGCTCTAAACCCTTAAGCGACTCAAATAATTCCCAGCTAATGTCTTCGATGTTTATTTGACAGTCAATAGAAATAAGAGGAGTAAGTAGTTCCTCATCGATTTCTTTCCTCGCAATTTCTAATAAAACTTTTTTAAACTCACTAATTTTACCTGTCTCTATAGTGAAACCGGCAGCCATCGGATGACCTCCGGCATTTATGAGTAAATCTTCCGCTTTTCGAATAAGCTCGATTATATTTATTCCTTTCACTGATCTTGCGGAAGCTTTTGAGGTTTTTTTCCCTTTTCCAATAACAATACTTGGACGATAGTGTGTTTCTGCTAATTTTCCTGCTACCAGACCTATTACTCCTTCATGAAAGTCGCTGTGATCAACTATAATTAGTTTTCCTTCAACCTCCCCTACAACCTCTTTGGCTAATTGAAGCAGTTCGAAAGTAATGTCTTGTCTTTCTTTGTTTGTGTCGCTTAATAAATCTGCTAAGTTTTTTGCTTGCGTATTGTTTTTTGTGCATAGAATCCTGAGGGAGTCTAGTCCGTGAGCTAATCTTCCCATCGCATTAATTCTTGGACCGATAATATAATTGATGTGATAGGCACTTAAAACCTTTGGATCAAAGTCTGATTGTTTAAATAAAGCTAAGAGTCCTGGTCTTTTTGTGTTTTTTAAAAAAATTAGACCTGCTTTAACAATATTCCTATTATTCTCAATTAAAGGTACTTGATCTGCAACTGTTCCAATTGTTGCCAGATCTAGGGTGTTTTTTGATGTTTCTATTTCTTCTTTGTTTAGTTTTTTTATTATCTCTCTTGAGAATATCCAAGAAACTCCGGCCCCTGCTAATTTAGTGGTATGTATGATTGCGTCTGCTTTTGGAAGTGAGTCTGAACTAACATGATGATCGGTGATAATGCAGTCAATGTTTTTTTGTTTTATATAATCTACTGCCTCATGAGCAACAATGCCGTTGTCTACCGTAATAATCAATTTAGGGTCTTTGTCTTCTAGAAGACTGTCTATTGCCTTTGTGGATAATCCATATCCATGTTTTTCTCTGTGGGGAATAAATGGAAGTACTCTTGCCCCTAATTCATGCAGCGTTTCCCATAAAATAGCCGTTGCAGTAATTCCATCTGCATCGTAATCTCCAAAAACAATAATTTCTTCCTTATTTTCTATTGCCTCTTTAATTCTAGTAATGGCAATGCTTACTTGTTTTGAGTCAATATCTACTTCTTTTAAAGAAATGCTAAGTGGGTCTTTAGTGCTTAGAAATCTATCTATCTGATTTTTTGAAATTAATTCACGATTTTTTAATATTTTTTTTACAATTTCTTTTGTTCTAGTTTTTTTGTTTTTGCTTGTAATTTGTTGAATAATATTCCAGCGCATGATTATCTATCTACCTTCCTGTACATGATATGATTGGGTTATGAAAGTGAATCTTCCAGAACCTGTAGCGGCAGTGTTATCTATTCTAACAGAAGCCGGGCATGAAGCTTACGTTGTTGGCGGTGCAGTGAGAGATTTGTTGATTGAAGCAAGTACAAAAGACTGGGATTTTACAACAAGCGCAAAACCTGAAGAAGTAGTAAAGCTTTTTCCTGAAAGTTTTTATGATAATTCATTTGGAACTGTAGGAATTTCTGGAAAACACTTACTTGAAATAACTGAAAACAAAAAAACAAAAGACCCCATTTGGTCTACTCATGGATGGTTAGATCAAGTATATGAAATCACAACCTTTAGAAAGGAGTATGGCTACAGCAACAGAAGACACCCTGACAAAATTGTGTGGGGAAAAACTGTCGAAGAAGATCTTGCTAGGAGAGATTTTACGATAAACGCAATGGCGCTTAAGAATTCTTCTACTTTGCCTAAGCAAAAAAATGGATTCGTTGATATAACAGTTGAAATTATTGATCCATTTGATGGTCAAAAAGACCTTGATGGCAAACTTATTAAGGCAGTTGGGGATCCAGATGAAAGATTTCGTGAAGATGCTTTGCGAATGATGAGGGCAGTACGCTTTGGGGCTCAAATTGGTTTTGTGATTGAAAATGACACGTTGAAAGCAATTAAGAAAAACTCTTCTTTAATAAATGAAGTTAGCTGGGAAAGAATTTCTCAAGAACTTCTCAAGATAATGGGTTCTGATTTTGCTGCGGACGGCGTAACTATGTTGCTTAATTCTGGAATTCTTGAATATATTCTTCCCGAAACACTAGCGATGAGAAATGTTCCTCAAGCAGGACGACATAAGTTGGATGTATGGCATCATTCTTTGGAGAGTTTAAGAGAGTGTCCTAGCACAAACCCAATTGTGAAGCTTGCTACGTTTTTACACGACATAGGTAAGCCTATTTCATATAGAGAACAGGGGCCGAGAGGGATAACTTTTTATGGCCATGAGGTGGTGGGAGAAAGAATTGTGAGAAAAATCTCGAAGAGATTACGGCTTTCAAAAAAACAAACTGAAAGATTATCTACTTTGGTGAGATGGCACATGTTTACATATGACCCAAAAATGACAGATGCGGCTATAAGAAGATTTATTAAAAGGGTGGGAATTGAAAACATAAATGACATGATGCTTCTTCGTGTAGGTGATAGAAAAGGAGGAGGAAGTAAAGCCACAAGCTGGAGACTAAGGGAGCTACAACAGCGCATAGGAGAGCAACTATATGAACCCATGACGTTACGGGATCTAAAAGTAAATGGGGAAGACGTGATGAATGAGTTGAAAATAAAACCTGGAAGAAAAGTTGGAGAAATAATGAATGTGTTGTTTGACGAAGTTATGGAAGACACGAGTAAGAACAACAAGGAGTATTTGTTAAAAAGGATAAAAGAGTTGGGTTAGTTTTTTCTTTTTGCTTTGATTTCTTCCCAAAGAATTAGAAGCGGAGCGGCTGTAAATGTGGATGAATAAGTTCCAGTGATGGTTCCCACTAAAAGGGCAAAAACAAACCATTTTGTAGTTTCTCCTCCCAAAAGCCAAAGTGCTAGTAGCATAAAAATAATTGTCATTGAATTGTTTATAGATCTACCTAAAGTTTCTGCAACTGACTTGTTGACAATGTCTATAAATTTGGCTTTTCGATTTTTCCTTAGAGTTTCTCTAATCCTGTCGTAAACAACAATAGTATCGTGAACTGAAAAGGAAAGAATTGTTAAGACTGCAGTAACAAAAAGTGTGTCTACCTCTACTCCGTAATAATGACCCAATAAACTAAATGTCCCTAATAAAATTAACGAGTCATGAAACATTGCAAGAACTGCGCTTACTCCATACTTTAATTCACTAAATTGATACATCACGTATATTAAAATTGCCCCTGCTGCTGCAGCGACGGCAAATAGTGTTTTTCTAAGTAGTTCCTTGCCTATTGTTGGACCAACTGTTTCGAATCTAACTTCTTCTATCTGACCATACTCACCGCTAAAATTACTTTTAATGTCTTCTGACTGCTCTCTTGTAATTGGTTTCAATTTGAGGAGTAAATTATTCTCTCCTGAAGTTTGAATTGTGTTTAGTTCAATACCTTCTGGAATAAGTTCTTTTGATCTTTCAATGTTTGCTTGATTTTCAAGAAAACCTACTTCCAACAATGAGCCCCCTGTAAAATCAATTGAAGGTTTTAACCCAAACATAATGAGAGAAACTATCCCTGGAATTATCACAATTGCAGAAATAACAAAATATATAGTTTTATACTTCATGAAATCTATCATCTCTTCTCCTTTGATCCCTTATAAAGGGCTCGTAAAAGTGTTCTTGTAACGAAGATTCCTGTAAATAAACTTACAAATATTCCAAGAGCCAGAGTTAAAGCAAAACCACGTATCATCCCTGAGGTATTAAATAGGCTCCAGTTAAGTGGGTTGAATAAAATAAATGCAGTGATTAGAGTGGCTACATTTGCATCTTTTATAGAATCCCAAGCCCTTCCGAACCCCAACTCCATTGCTACCTGCCATTTTTTTCCCAACCTTAGTTCCTCCTTCATTCTTTCAAAAACTAAAATGTTGCTATCTACTGCCATACCCACGGACAGAATAAAACCTGCTAATCCTGGTAGTGTAAGTGTTACTGGAAGTAGCTTATATATGGCTAACGTAATCAAGCCATAAATAATTAATCCTATATTGGCTATCAAACCCAGTCTTCCGTAATACAGAAACATAAACAACATAACCATAATGAGCCCAACTCCACCTGCAGTAATACTCTTTTGAACAGATTCCTGACCCAGGGTGGCTCCAATATTTCTCTGCTCAATTATTTCAATAGGGACTGGTAGTGCTCCTGCATTTAGTTGAATGCTTAAGTTTTTTGCCTGGTTTGTGTCGAACTGACCAGAAATTACAGCTTTCCCGCCCGATATGGGTCCGTTTACAATAGGAGTTGTGACAGGGTACTGATCTAAAAATATCGCAACTGGATGGCCAACATTTCTAGTCGTGATTTCCTCAAATAGAGTAGCTCCATCCTCATCGAATTCTAATGAAACAACTGGTTGTCCAGTATTTGGATCAAATTCAACTCTAGATTTTTTTAGATTTTTTCCTGTAAGATCTGTTTTTTGAAAATCAAGCAAAGTTGCGGAGTCTGTAGCTTTTTTTTCTTCTAACAATTCTCTGAATTCAAGCTGTGCTGTGGCGCCAATTAAATCAAGCGCTTGATTTACATCTGAAACTCCTGGCAACTCTACAATTATTCGATAATCTTTCTCAACTACGCTGGTCTGAACCACCGCTTCGTTTATTCCAAATAAATCAATTCTTCTGCTGATGATTTCTTTACTACTATCTAAAGCATCTTGATGATCTTCTTGTGCAATGTTTTCCATGTTTGCTCGAAGTAAAACCTGAGTGCCTCCCTGAAGATCAAGGCCTTGCTTCACTTTTAGATCTCTATAAAAAGTCTTTCCTAGTATTGAAACATTAATTGGGGGTCGATGGATGGTCGTATTGATGTTGATGGGGCCTTGATTGATATTTACAGGAATATTTTCGGGGACGTCTATAAATATTGCTAAGGTTGTAATTATTCCAATAATTAAAAGTTTTTTAGATTGAGTCATACTAATACATTGTCTAATTTACCACGATCTTTAAGTTTTGACTCTATTGCTCTGATTTGTTTTTGAGAAATTTACTAGACAACGGAAGTTGCCTTGTATCAAGAAAGGAATATTTTATTGTGTTTGTTTCTGCCAACACCTCAGACTTAACTCTGTCTCCAGCCTTAAGTCCAACTTTTTTTACAAATTTTGATGGAACTGTAACTGCAAGAGAGTTGCCTGTTTTTACAACTTTTTGAATCATTTAGTCCACCAGGCCTTCTTCATCTCCAATAATCATAACTCTTGATTTTGAAAGTATTCCCAAAAGAAAAGGGTCTCTTCTTTCTTTCCTGAATAAAAATTCGTCTTGCTTCATTACTGTGTAATTTACTTCAGTGGACCTTTTCTCTTCTTCGTTTTTTACTATTGAAGCTAATTCTGGAATAACTACTTCCCCAACCATCAAGAGGTCAACTTCGTTTTTTCCTCTTTCTTTTTTCCTTACGAATTTACCTGACAACATGGCAAATTTTATTTTTCCAAGTTTTACTCTATTTTTTCGAATTGCTCCGCCCAAACCTGTGGTTTTGCTTACCAAACTAAGTAAGTCTTCGTAAAAATCGTAAGAAGGATTTAGGTAGTAATACAACCTATTTCCTCTTCTTTCACTTTTTAACACGCCAATTCTATCCAATCGATTTAATTCTCTTCGAACTGCGTTTATTTCTTCTTGAGTTTTTCTGGTTAGTTGTCGAACATAATATAGTTCGTGGGGATTTTCGTAAAAAAGCTTGAGGAGTTTAACCCTCACTCTTGAGATCATGAAGTCTTTTAGGTTGGCCATACCTTCCTTTCTGAGACAATTGAGCAGTTTTTTATATGTCTGTTCTAATTTGTTTCTAGGCAGGCTCTTTATTTACAGATTGTATACTGTAATTGAACAATAATACATTTTCAGGTTGAAATCAATAACAATTAAATACTGGTTTTGAACAAATCTTCGTTAATACTCTACGTCGTTTCCATTCGCTAGAATTTGCACCCATATCGGACCTCTAACAAATTCTATTTCGCTTCCAGACTTGTCAGTGAAAATTGTTCTAGATGTTCTAGTTGATTTTTTCCACTTTGCTTCTGTGACATTGCCATTTTGAAATACCAATGCTTCGCCCGACCCCGTGGTTTCGTAAAGCATGTGCTTTAAGTCATCTACTGGCCCTATCTCTTTTGTAAATAACAATACTACGTTCTTTGCGAAAAGTTGCTTGTCTGTTTCAAGATCTTTGTGCGGCTCACCCCCAGTAGATCGGTAATATTCATTTGATGTTTTATCATATTTCCAATCAACCTTAAATTCATCGTAGCCATCCCAGAAATAGAAACCTATTGAATCCACGTCGCCCCTACTTACTTCTACAGCCTCATCTTGAAACTCCCAAGGAGAGAAGTTGTCCGACCACTCAACACCTTCTAAATCTAAATTTGTCCATCCACGCTCTTCTCCTTCTTCCCATAAACCCTCAGTACTTCCCACAACACTATGTTCTGTTGACACCCTATGCCCGAGCCTTGTTTCATTCCTGATGTATGTAGGAGCACCGACAGCAAACTGATCTAAATCATTTCCCTTACTGTACCTCCACTCATACCTAGCTAATTGCTCAATTGCCTGAGCTCTTCTGTCTGTCTTGCATGGACCGCCTGGGTCAGCGCTGCAGTTTGCTCCACCTACGTGCCCAAACAATGGGGTTTCTCCATATTCTGAAGCCCAATCAATAAAATAAGTCCTGACGCTTCTCACTGGAGCTACTTTTACTTCGTCTCTTTGAGCATCACAATAATAAACTGGCATGAACCTTGTAACTCCACCCTCTGCAACCGCCTCATAGACTATGTCTGCTCTAATAATTCCAGAGTGTGGTCTTGCTTCTGGGCTATTTTCTACCATTATTGCCAATGGTCTTCTTTTCTCCCAAGCTTCTTTCTCTATCTTTGTGTACATCATTCCATTGAGCGGACATTCTTGGTCTTTTGGAGCTCCTGGTTCGATGCTTAATAAACCATTAAATCCACCCTCTGCTTCTGGAGAGGTTGCTGGTGAATTCGGACTTCCTAAGTAGTTGAATGTAGCAAACGATATACCGGTGGATAATAAATACAAAATAAGAGCCGCAACAATTGTTTTTGAGTTTTTCATGGAAATCCTTATTTTTTATTCTTGAGTGCTTGTTTTAAAGCTTCTTGTTCTTCTTTTGATAATTCCCGCTCATTTGTTGACCCCTTCTTTATCTTTTTTGAATAAATTCTAGTAGAGTCTCGACTATGAAGCGATGTTATGACGATACCATCATTGTTGTCGTCGAGCAAGCAAAGACTAAAGCTTTGATTTCCACCGGTATCTGAGAAGGGATTGAATCTTATAAACCCAATTTTTTGAAGATGAGATTTCATTTCTTCTTCGACTGTGTCTAAGTCCTGTTGTATAGCTTTTATTTCGTTTCCAGCATTTTTAAGTGAGTCAGCAATCTCCTTCAAGAGAGTTTTAAGGTCCTTTTTTGAAATTCCTTTAGTAATTTTCTTGAAAGTTTTTTGTGACTTAATGTATACAACAGTCAACACCACCACCCAAACAAAAACTACTGCTAAGCCAGCTATAATTCCTATCATTATTGGTTCTATCATCAGACTAAATTCTACTCTTCTTGAGGCGTATCGTCAATCAATTAACTTGTTATTTTTAAAGCTTAGATCTACTATATGTCTACATATGGCTAAAAAAAGAAGAACCCGAAAACAAAAGGAAAAGTCTAAAACAAAGAGGGTTTACACTCTCTCTGAATCCTTGATTGATATTTCCAACCCCCCTAAAAAGATGAAAGCTGTGGATTTTGGATATGAGTCCAGACTAATTTCTAAAGACTTGACCAAAACTTTGGTTTTGAGTTTGTTAATTTTGGGAATAGAAGTCTTCTTGTACTTTAAACTTCGAGGTTAGGTAAGCTCTACGTATTCGTCTTTAATTTTTGCAATTGTGTTTTCGTATCTATAGCCAAATTTATTTTGCAAATATATTCCCGGCTCAATTGTAAATATCATGTTGTTTTCTATTTTAATTTTTTCATTGGATTTCCTGCTTATTGCAGGTGATTCGTGCACAGAGAGTCCAATCCCATGACCTGTGCTGTGAAGCATGTTTTTTTCTAGGTCATGTTTTTCTAAAATCTTAAATACTCTTTCATCGGTTGAAATATTATTGTCTAAATTTAAAAATGCTTTCTCATAAGCGCGCTTTACAATACTTTCAATAGAGTCAAATTCCTTCGATTTTTCTCCCAACTTTAACGTTCTTGTCATATCAGAGCAGTATCCGGATACTTGACACCCAAAATCTATCAAAACTACGTCGTTTGTTTTGATTTTTTTGTTTGTTGGTTTGTGGTGAGGGGAGGCAGAATTAATTCCTGTGGCTACTATAGGTGAAAAATCTACTGAGATGCCATCCGCTCCATTCTTATATAGAACTGAAATTATGTGACTTTGTATCTCTTTCTCAGTTTTTCCTGGCCTAATTGATTGTTTTATTTGATTCCACGTTTTTTTAGTTATCTGACAAGCTTTTTTAAGATTTACTATTTCAATGTCGTCTTTTTTTTGTCTAAGCTCTTCTATTATTTTTGGTGAGTAATGTACTTTAGAATTAATTTTATTTTTAATATCCTCAAACTCTGAAACTTTTAAATCGTTTTTTTCTATCCATATTGAATCTGAGTCTAGTATCCTTTTTATGCATGAAGAGAGCGTATTATCTTTTGATAAACACGTAATCTTGTAAAGTGGGTGTAAGTTTTTTACATTGATCTCAAAAAGCTTGAAAGTAAATAGGTAAGATTTTTTTTCTGAAAAAATTAGGTAAACTTCCCTACTGCTACCGTCAGGACAGTATCCGGTGAGGTAGGTGATATTTTTTGAATTTGTGACGAGAAGGTATTGGATTTTTTCTTTTTTAAGACGTTTTTGAAGGTTGTTGATTCTTTTTTTTAGGAAATTTTCTAGTTTCATAACTGATTTTAATATTACGCTATAATTAGCCTTTGAATATCCGCTACATTTTAAGAGAAAGGTGTATATGTATCAACCAAACAAAAAATTATTAAAAAAATACGCAGATGTATTAATTAAGTTTGCCTTAAATGATGGCAAAGGTGTTAATGAGGGAGAGGTGGTTCGTGTTGTGATTCCTGAGTCTGCAAAACCACTATATGGAGAGCTGCAAAGGGCCATTCTTGAATCAGGAGCTCATCCGATGATGAGGTATTTGCCGAATGGATTTAATAGGCAATTTTACGAATTGGCAAATAAAGATCAGCTTGAGTTTTTTCCAAAAGAATTTGTTAAATCTAGAATCGATTTAATAAATCATACAGTTGCCATAATTGCTGAGGATAATCCCCATGAGCTTGAAGGAATAGATCCGAAAAAAATATTTATGGCCACAAAAAAAACAAAACTCATCAGGGACTGGCAATTTGAAAAAGAACAAATTGGTGAATACACATCTACAATTGGTTTATATGGAACGCCTGCAAAAGCCAAAGACGCTGGATTAACTCTTGAGCAATACTGGGATCAGATTGAAAAAGCTTGTTTTTTAAATGAAGATGACCCAATACAAAAATGGAAATCAATCCTAAATAAACAAGAGGAAATCAAAAAATGGCTAAATGATCTTCAAATTAATTCTGTTCGTATAAAGTCAAAAAACATTGATCTTGTTTTAAAAATTGGCGAAGAAAGACAGTGGCTTGGCGGAGGAGGTAGAAACATTCCAAGTTTTGAAATATTTACAAGTCCAGATTGGAGAGGAACTGAGGGAAAAATTTCCTTAAACAAACCCCTATACAGGTATGGTGTAAAGATTGAAGGTATTTCTCTTGAATTTAGTGAGGGGAAAGTGGTTAAGGCAATCGCAAAGAGAAATGAAAACATGTTAAAAGAAATGCTGTCTCAAAAAAATGCCGATAAAATTGGAGAATTTTCCCTAACTGACTCAAGGATGTCAAATATTACTGAATATATGGCAGAAACACTCTTTGATGAAAATGTGGGCGGACAATATGGAAACACTCACGTTGCAGTGGGCATGGCTTATAAAGAAGCTTATTCGGGCGACTCAACAAAGTTGAAAGAGTCTGACTGGAACAACCTAGGCTTTAATAATTCACAAATTCATGCAGACGTTATTAGCACAGAAGACAGGGTAGTTACTGCTACGCTGGAAAACAGTGAAGAAGTAGTTATATATAGGGGAGGAAAGTTTACTTTATAAATTAAGTTTTGCTTTTTTCACTTTATATAAGTTGGAAGAATGTTTTTTAGTTTTTCTAAAGCTATTTTTCTGTGAGAGATTTTGTTTTTTTCTAGATCTGAAGCTTGTCCGAAGGTTTTTCCCAACTCTTCTGAATAAAAAATTGGGTCGTACCCAAAACCATTGTCTCCTACTGGTTTTTGCGTAATTATGCCCTCACAGGATCCAAAAACTGTTTCATGATTTTTTGTTTGAGGATCATATATGCAAATTGCAATTTTATACCTTGCTATTCTTCTTTCTTTTGGGGCACTTGCTAAATTATTTAAAACTTTCTGATTTCGCTTTTCAGTTGTTTCGTCATATCGAGCTGAATACACTCCAGGCTCTCCTTTCAATTCATCTACCTCCAAACCCGAATCGTCCGCAATAGTAATTAAATTGCTCTTGTCGCCCATTTCTTTGGCTTTTTTATATGCATTTTCTTCAAAGGTAGTTCCGTCCTCAATCACGTCAATTTTTTTATTAAAAACTTGATCTGGAGTCATAATCTTAATACCTAGATTTGATAGTATTTTTACAACTTCTCTTATTTTTCCTTGATTGTTACTAGCAAATAATATTTTTTTCATTTTTTCTTAATATTTTTTAAAATATCTTATTAGTAACTGTATTCTACCCCACTATGATATGCTGCTTTTATGAAAATTGGAGGACATGTATCTATAGCAGGAGGTTTTGATAAATCTATAGATAGAGCTGTTAATATTGGCGCAAACTGTCTTCAAACCTTTGCTTCTTCTCCAAGATCTTTAAAAACTAAAGATTTTGAAGCTTCGGTGATAGATAAATATCTTCAGAAAAAGTCTGAAAACAAGATGGGTTCTCATTTTTTTCATGGAGTGTATTTGATTAACTTAGCACATGAGAGTCAAGAGTATGTAGAGGCTAGTATTGAATCACTGCTTTTTTATCAAAAGTTTTCTAAAAAAATAAATGGGGAGGGAACAATTTTTCATATTGGAAGCCATAAGGGAAGAGGTTTTGATGCTGTAAAGAAACAGATTGCTGGTGCAGTAGAAAAAGTTCTATCAAAAACTCCTGACGATGTAATGTTGTTTTTGGAAAATGCTGCAGGACAAAAGGGAATAATTGGATCAAACCTAGAAGATCTTCGCTATATATATGACTCTATTTCGTCTGATGAGTTAAAGAGGAAGTTGGGTGTTTGTTATGACACTCAACATGGTTTTGCTAGCGGGCTTGATGTGAGAAGTGAAAAATCGCTTGAAAACACGGTAGATAAAATTAAAAATACCCTAGGTGTTGATTTGATAAAAGTTGTCCATATCAACGACTCAAAGGTGGAGCTGTCAAGCAATAGAGATAGACACGAAAATGTTGGGGAAGGAATGATTGGAGAAGATGGATTTCGCTTGTTTACAAATCACCCTACCTTTTCAAGCCTTCCATTTTTGTTGGAGGTTCCTGGAGAAAATAAGAGTGGACCTAGAAAAATAGATATAGAAAATTTTCAAAAAATAGTAGATTAAATACTTAGTGTTTTAATTTCTTCGTCGCTTAGTTTTCTGTATTTTCCCGTTTTTAGGTTCCCAATTTTAATACTTCCAATCCTAACTCTTCTTAATCCGATTACATGTAAATCTACGCTAGAACACATTCTTCTTACTTGCCTGTGTTTTCCTTCTTTTAAAATAAACTTTAAAGTTCCTCCTGATTTTGTTTGTCTTAATACGTCTATTCTGCATGGTTTTGTCAATTTTCCAGAAAGCAACACTCCTTTTTCAAGGCTAGATAGTTTGTTTTCCGAAATACTTCCCTCAATGACGACAAGGTACTCTTTTTCAATCTGGTGTTTGGGATGAGACAGTTTGTATGCAACATCTCCATCATTTGTGAGAATAATCAATCCCTCTGAGTCTATGTCGAGCCTTCCCACTGGAAAAAGTCTAGATTTTGATTTTACAAACGATGTAATTGGTGGCAGTCCTGAGGAATCGCTTTTTGTGGAAGAAACTGTTTGAGAGGGCTTGTTTAATAAGTAATATTTTCGTGGATTTTTTATTGCAATAACTGTTTTGTCTTTTATCAAAACTTTGTCCGTATCTATATTTACTCTGGTGTGGGGAGTTTTTATTATTTTTTCATTTACCCTTACTCTTCCAGATTTTATTTCCTTGTCGGCTTCTCTTCTTGATATCTCGGCATTCAAGGCTAAAAATTTGTTGAGAACAATTATGTTGCTCTTTTTTTTCACTTTTTTCATATGAACAATTATTGTATATAAGATTTAAAAAAGACCAAGTCTCTTTCTACCACAACCCCCCAACTAGGTTTTAGGTTATGATCGGCCCCTTGATACTTGTAATATTTCACTTTTATTTCATTTTCTTTTAGCTTCTTTACTAGATCATCTGACCATGACGTGGGGATAAATATATCACTTGTTCCCTGATGAATTTGAATAGGAGAGTTTACCCAATCGAAATATTTGTGAATTGAGTACTTATCAGTGTCGTAATCTAATTCAAACTCAAACAACACCTTCCTTAGCGCTTTCCCATAATCTCCATCGTCGGTATAGTACAAAATATTGTATGGAAACCCCTTGCTTACAGGGGCCCATAATGTTGTGGGAATCTCTTTATTCCAATATGGAGACTTTCCTAAAATTTCTAATACTGAAAGAGATATTTGCCCGCCATTACTATGTCCCCACATAAAAATGTTGTTTCTGTCAGCTTTTGTAAATTGATTCAAAGATGAAATTGAATTTAAAATTGTAATTGTAGTTACAGGTTTTTTAACTCTGGCTGCCATTGGATTTGCGTCTTCTTGATCAGATTCACCAAATCCTAAAAAGTCTGGGGCTATTGTGATAAACCCATTTCTTGCAAAATACCCTGCAGCATTTTTTGTTCCCATACCTGTTTGATATATTTCAGGATCAATAAACCCCCTATTCATTACCAGCACTGGAAACCCGTTGGTTGGATTTTGGATTTTTGGAATATTGATCTGACCAGACACCTTTTGACCCTCAACTTCGATAAAAAAATTATATGAACTATGCCTTTCTTCTTCTTTAATTATTTCTCCTAAAACTATCTCACTTTTATTGATCGGTGAATTTGCTAAATTTTCAAATGAGTATTTTTCTAAGAGTTTTTCTCTTTCAATAATCTGGGTGATTGCGTCTCCAATTGGAGATATTATTGAATTTTTGTTGAAAAGAAAATAAGAAATTAAAAATGTTATTAGGGATGAAAATATTGCAATGAAAATAATTAAAAAAATGTTGATGTTTTTTTCTTTTTCTTTCTCAGAATTCATTTTAGTTTATTATTTTTTGATAGTATTGTTCCGCAATTTGTGGATATCCTTCAGATTTAAAAATATCTCCGACTGTCTTGAGGGCTACATTTTTGTCTGGATTTCTTTTTATTAATATATTATATTGCTTGATTGCTAATTCAATATTTTCTTGATCTAAATATAGATACGCTAATTTTTTTCTAGCAAAAAAATTGTTCGGATTTAAGTCTATTGCTTTTTCTAACATGGAGATGCCGACCTCATGATTGCCACTTACATACTCTATTAGCCCAATATTTACTGCTGTCATTGCGCTTTGTGGAGTGTATTTATTTGCGTTTAGCCAAAGAGATTTTCGAGTTTTCCATGTATTTATGTTTTTTTCAGATTTAATCGAAAAAAACAAAATTATTACAATTATTAACATGGAGGATAATTCTTTTTGTTTAATTCTGAATAGTAGATCCACCAAGAGAATGCTAAAAAAGAAAATTGCTATATATAAGTATCTTTCTGCAAACACGGTTTGTGAGGGGAAAATCTGAAGTACTGGAGTTAGTGAAATTAGAATTGTTAATAAAGAAAAAGAAGTTACTGATAGTTTTTTAGAGAATTTGATAGAAAAGAGAATTAGTAAAATAATTACTAATCCGCTTAATAAAATTTCTGGATCTAGAATGTCTGGAATAAAGTTGTTTTCTGGAAAATTAAAATCTGCATGATAAAGATTGGTCACATTCCTGTATACAACATGATTGTTGGTAGATCTAATAGGAAATAACAATAATTGAATATATTTGACAACTGCCCTAACCATGACCAAACTTGAAGAATACAGAGACCCTAGTATTCTATACTCTTTTTCAGCCGAACTAACTTTTACAAATACTCTAGTAAGCCAATATGATCCGTTAATAATTAAATATGGTTTATATGTTGAGAACATTTTTTTAATATTCTTGAATGAATTTTTTTCCATAACCATGTCATAAATGATAATTATCAGTGGGAGGGTAAGAGTAAGTTCATTTGTAAAAAAAGCGATAAATGCGCTGATATATGATATTTTTTTAAGCACTGTTGTTTTTTTGTTTTTGCTGATTAGATAAGTGTAGAAAGATATTAAAAAGAACATGTTTCCTATGGTGTCAAAACTTGCAGTAGTAAAGGCAACAGCCTCCACTACCATAGGGTGAATTCCAAATAATATGCTAGATATTGTTGATTGTTTTTTGTTTTTTAGTATTTTTAGTGAAGTAAAATAACAAACTGCTGCAGAAATTAAATGAACAATGAGCGCCTGCACCTTGTATCCTGTCGGGTTTTCTCCCCAAAACTTGTAGCTAATAGAATAAAAAATGCTTCTTAAAGGACGATAAATTTTTCCCTCTGCAATTGGAATATTTCCTGATAAAAGTTTTCCAAAGTTTTCTAGTGGATTTTTAATTTCTTCCCAACCAACAATAAAATAATAGTCATCCCAAACGAACTCCCCGTTAGTTATTTGCCAAAAAATAACTGTGATTATTGCCAAGCTTAATAAAAGTAATCTATGGTGTTTAAAAAAATTTCTCATTTTGTAATTTTAATTTTGTTGCTGTGGTCTATATTGTAAAGCTTCTGCAATATGATTGGCCTTAATTTGACCTTCCCCATCTAAATCGGCTATTGTTCTGGAGATTTTAATTATCTTAAAATAACTTCTTGCAGTGAGGCCTAGTTTTGCTGTTGCTTCTGTTAATAAAGCTCTTACGTCTTTTTCAAGTTTGCAAAATATTTTTACTTGTTTTGTGCTCAGTTCAGAATTATAAATAACACTAATTCCACTATACCTATCAAGCTGCATTAATCTTGATTTTTCAACTCTGTTTCTTATTTCTGCAGACTTTTCAGTATTTGTGTTTTCTTTTGATAATTTTGATATTTCGACCTCTGAAACTTGAACATGAAGGTCAATTCTATCAATAATTGGCCCCGAGACTTTCTTTTGATATCTATTAATGTTTCCGGACAAGCATTTACATTCTCTTTTTTTTGACAAAAAATACCCACATGGACATGGGTTCGCAGCCGCTATTAAAGTGAACTTTGTAGGAAACACAACAGTTCCAGCAGCTCTAGATATTTGAACATACCCGTCTTCAATTGGTTGTCTTAAGCTCTCCAAAACGTGTCTTGGAAACTCTGGAAACTCGTCCAAGAAAAGCACTCCTCTGTGAGCTAATGATATTTCTCCTGGTTTTGGCTTTGCTCCTCCTCCAATTAGCCCAATCCTACTAGTGGTGTGATGAGGGCTTCTAAATGGTCTGTTGGTAATTAGGGTTTTCCCAGAACTTATACTTCCAGTAATTGAATAGATCCTTGTCACTTCTAAAGATTCTTTTTCCGTGAGGCTTGGTAATATTGTGGGAAATGTTCTGGCTAACATAGTTTTTCCAGACCCTGGAGCGCCGTTCATAAATACATTGTGACCCCCAGCAGCCGCAATTTCTAAAGCCCTTTTTGCCTGCTCTTGCCCATGAACATCACACATATCAAAATCAGATTTTTCTTCCCTAACTATACTGACAAATTCAATCTGCTTTTGAGGTAAGATCGGCACTACGTTCGTAAGATGATTGATTAATTCTTTTAAAGAATTCACTGGAAATATTTCTATATCCCTAATTACAGCCGCTTCTCTTGCATTCGATTTTGGAATATACATTTTTTTTATTCCATATTTTTTTGCTGTTAACACAATAGGAAGTATTCCTTTTGCGTGCCTAACTGATCCATCAAGCGATAACTCCCCTACAAAAATTGAGTTGTCTACTCTTGCATCAAACTCTCCGGCTGCTAAAAGAATCCCCACTGCAATCGGCAAGTCGTATCCCGGACCTTCTTTTGGAATATCGGCAGGGGCTAGATTAATTGTTATTTTTTTAGGGGGAAATTGAGTGCCCACATTATGCAAAGCTGTTCTTACCCTGTCTTTTGCTTCCTCCACGGCCTTGTCTGGAAGACCAACTATTGAAAGACTAGGTAGGCCCCTTGAGGCAACATCAACCTCTACATCTATTAATACTCCATCTAAGCCGATCGTGGCAGCTGAATTAATTTTTGCCAACATCTCTTACTTATTCTCTAGGATTTTTTTGTATAAAGAAATATATTCTTTTGCTGATTTAACCCATGAAAAATCTTGCCTCATCCCTCTTGTTATCATTTCATTTTTTGTGTTTTCGTTCTTTATTGTCTCTATAGCCTCATTTAATGAATTAACCATTGCTTCAGTTGAATATTCGTTGAATAAAAACCCGGTTTCTTGGTGTCTTATTGTATCTTTTAGGCCACCTGTACTCCTTGCAATTGGAATAGAACCGTATTTCATGGCAATTAATTGAATAAGGCCGCATGGTTCAAATCTTGATGGAATAATAAAAAGATCAGACGCCGCGTAAATTTTTGCTGCTAAAGGCTCATCATACCTTGTAATCACTCTGACGTTGCGTCTATCTTGTGAAACTTGGTGTAGTTGTGTTTCTAAATCTGGATCTCCTGTTCCTAAAAAAACAAATTGTAGGTTGTCTGAAATTAATTTTCTCTGATTTAAGGCCTCAATTATTAATTGAACTCCTTTTTGTCCTGGATCCACCCTACCAACAAAACCCAGCAATACTTTGCCTGTATCTTGTTCTAATCTCAGTTCTTGTTGTAGTTTTGATTTGTTGTTTTTTTTACCTTCTATATGTGTGTTGACGTCAAAATTTTGGTATATGTGTTTATCAATTTTTGGATCAAAAACAGTTGTATCTAATCCATTTAAAATACCAAATAGATCTCTCTTCCTAGTTTTTATAATCTTCTCGATTCGCTCCCCGTATTCGCTAGTCAATATTTCTTTTACATAGTTCTTGCTGACGGTATTGATTGCATCAACATGCAATAGTCCTTCCAGTAATATGTTTATGTGGTCGTCTTGAGAGTCCCATTTTAATATATGGCATTTCTCTTTAGGCAGTCTAAGTTTTTGAAGAATAGGAGTGCTTGTAGCTCCTTGGTACATTAAATTGTGAATTGTTAATAAATACTTTTGCTCCTTCTCTTCGTATATATGAGCGCTGATTACTGGTATGAGTGCTGTGTGCCAGTCGTTTAAATGAATAATATCGAACTTATTTTCAATCAATGAAAGCCACTTGCTTACAGCAAAAGAAAACACCGTAAATTTATCTGCATGATTATCTGAAGCATCTGTTTTCTGGGAAATATATTTGTTTTCCTGAACTAGAAATACAGGAATGTTTGTTTCCGGAAGCAAACCTTTTACGATTTTTATTCTTAAGTCTTCATTGTCGTAATTTACATTAAAACTATTTTCTTCTGTCCAGTTTTGTCCTAATAAAGATATCTCTGGATGTCCTGGGATAATAATAGAAATATCAGTTGCTTGGTTTTTTAACTCTTTGGGTAAGGTGCCTGCAACATCTCCAAGTCCACCAATTTTGAAGAGTGGATATGCCTCATCTGCTGCGTATAAAATTCGCATTTTATTGTAAATAAGTAATGTCTATGTTTCCTAGATAAAAAGCATTATCTTCTGTTGCCGAGGGAGCTCTGATGTACCATTTTACCTGATCATCACTGTTCCTTACCGCTTCTGTAGAATTGATTATGTTTTCATAATAAAACGTTCCATTATCAAACCTTACTGGAATCTCTGTTGTGATAATGTAATCAATTTCTTCAAGGTTTAAATCAGTATAAAGAGGTTTTGCATCCAGTCTTTCATATTCCCCAATAATGTATGTGTCTGCGTATATTTCCCCACTAGGATTTTCTAAAAAATCTTTTACGGATTCATATTTTTTTTCTTTTTGATACAAACTTATTTCATTTTCTAAAATCTTATCCCAACTCAAATTAAAAAGTTGTGGATGGTATATAAGCCATTCTTTTGGCTGTTTTTCCTCCAAGTAGTATCCAAACCAAAGATCTATGTGTTTTTTCTCAAAAGAGAAGGGTATGTATATCTGTGTTCTGTCTTGATTCCCAATCACCTCAGTATTAAAAAATACAAAATTTTGAAAATGACGATTCATTTTGAAATTTTGATTGGATTTTTCTGATTTTCTTGGTTTTGAAATAGCAAAAAATACTATTCCAATCAAGGCAAATAAGATTATTAATAGCTGCGATTTTGTAAAATTTTTTGTTTTTTGTCTAATCATGATTACTAGTATAACTCAAAAATATTTGTTTTTACCTTGCCAGGACAAATCGTTTCGTGTTAGCTTGAATTAGTATATTTAAAGGAGACTATGTATCGGGATCTGTCCTCCGATAAACCGGTTGCGTATTTTTGTGCTGAGTATGGCTTCAAATCAGACCTGCCCTTATACGCAGGAGGGCTGGGTGTTTTGGCTGGAGATACCGTAAAAGCCGCTGCTGACCAATCCCTTCCCTTTGTAGCTGTTGGTTTAATGTATCGCGGTGGGAATGCAAAACAAATTCTTGATGCTCATGGGTGGCAAACAGAAAAAGATGTAGAGATTGATCCCGTCTCAAGTGGGTTTGAGCATGTATACGATGCTGATGATCCTGATCAACCACTATTTGTTCGTGTTCATTTAACCACTCAAGATGTTTGGGCTAGAGTTTGGAAAAGAACAGTAAATAAATCCACACTCTACCTTCTTGATACCTACACTGACCAAAACGCAGTGGAAGATCGAGGGATTGCACATGCACTGTATTTTGGCAGTGAAGAATCTCTAATAAAACAACAGCTTGTGCTTGGGATTGGTGGAGTCAAACTTTTAACTTCCTTAAATATTGAACCTAGGATTTTTCATGTAAATGAGGGTCGCCCAGCCTTTCTTCATTGGCAACTCATTAGAAAATTTATGGATAGAAATGGAATGAGCTATGAAGAAGCAAAAGAAAAAGCAAAATCTTCAACTGTATACACAAACCACACATTGGTCCGCGCGGGAAATCAAGCATATGATTCTGAAATTCTTAGAAATTACGGTCAATATTATGCGGAAAAAATGGGTGTCTCAATTGATGAGCTTTTAAGCGATGGGATAGATAAATCTACCAGCAAATTTAGCTTGACAGAATTTGCCCTAAATACTTCTAGAAAAGCCTCTGCTGTAAGTAAAGTTCATTATGAATTATCAAAAAATATATGGCCAGAATACAGTTGGGTAGGTATAACAAATGGAGTTCATTTACCTACTTGGCAGGATGAAGAAATTGCGCGAGAGCAACACTCCATAAAGTCTTTATGGAAAACTCATAAGAAAAAAAAGCGAGAACTGTCTGATTTTGTGAAAGAAAAAACTGGTTATTCTTTTGACCCCTCTCGCCTTGTCATATCCTGGGCTAGAAGAATAGCTGGATATAAGAGGCCAAATGCCTTGTTTGAAGATATAACTAGATTTGCAAATACCCTAAAAAATAAGGAAAGGCCCGTTCAGTTGCTTATGGCTGGAAGAGCTCATGTTAAAGATGAGTCTGCAAAAAAAATGCTGCAAATGATTGTTGAATACATGCAAGAGGAATTGTCCGGTCATGCCTTGTTTATTCCAAATTATGATATCGATGTTTCACAAATGATGGTAAGAGGATCTGATGTTTGGGTTAATACACCTACTCCTGGTCAAGAAGCTTCGGGAACATCAGGAATGAAGGCCGCTGCAAATGGAGTGCTCCAGTTAACAGTAGAGGATGGATGGACTGCTGAAGTAGACTGGCAAGAAATTGGGTGGACATTGGACGGAAGACACTTATCTGATTCCTTTTATTTAAGACTTGAACATGACATTATTTCTCAGTATTACAATAGAGGTAGCGACAACATTCCACATGAATGGGTATCAAAGATGCAAAAATCTATTGGCCTTGCACATAAATTTAGCTCAAAAAGAATGCTTCAAGAATATCAGGAAATGCTATATGCTGAAGATGATGAGTAATTAAGGAAATATGGCAGATAAAAAGAAGGCGAAAACGGAAAAGGAACTCGAAACAAACTACCCTGAGGAACAAACAGTAAAAGACAGTTCTCCTACTGAGAAGGAGGGTTCTCAAGACGTAAATCAAAAGAGTGGTGAGGGTGTTGATAAAGAAGCAGAAGAGGTTGAGACATCTAAAGAAAAACCAAAGAAAAAACTTCTTGATAAATTGTCGAAGGTTGGGAAAAAAAGAGATGAAGAGTCTAGTGAATTAAAAAGAGTCAGTAAAAAATTCGACACAAACGGTGATGGAGTAATTTCCGCAAGAGAAGCCATAAACGAATTAGATAAAGATGTAAAAATTGATGAACTCTCAGAAGATGAGATTGTAGCTAAAACTATAGAAAAACAGCTTGAAAATAGCCAGGATTATTATGTGTTCAGGGTTAAAAAATCAATTTTTCTTCTTGTTTTAGGATTGATAGTAATGTCCTTGTGGGTCATACCTATTTCGTCATACCTTAAAAACCAGCTTGGTTGGTCTATTTCTGGAATGTTTGATTCTAAAGCAACCCAAGAGCAAAATGAGGAAGTAACTTCGGATAAGGAGGGGGTTTCTGAAGAAAATGTGTTGAAGGTAAGGGTAAAAACTGCAATAGAAACGGACTCTGTTTCCAAAATAATCTCTCTTTTGAAAAGCTCTGGATACGACAATGTTGACCTTGAATTAACTAATGTGGAGTCTGAAGGTGTTACAGTAGCAATAAAAGAAAATGAGGGTATGGTTTTGTCAAATCTTCTAACCCTACTAGCGGATGATTATTTTGCTGCCTCGTCTTCAACAATTCTCACTCAAGATAGTGATTTCGATGCGGTGATTTTTGTCGGTGAATAAGATTTTAGTTTAGTTTTCTCTTACTTGTCGTAGTGCTTGGTCAATTTCTTTTATGTGTGGAGCCATTTTTTTTGCTTTTATTAAAATCGAAAGAGCTTCCTCTTTTTTATTTTGCCTTAGAAATGATGTGCTCAAATTAATAAGTGATTCTACGTGATTTGGATTAATCAATAGAGATTTTTTATAAAAAATCTCTGCTTCTGAATTTTGATTCAACTCTAATAAAACATTTCCTATTCCTGCATAGGCTTGAAAAAATTCTGGTTTTAATTCAATAGATTTTTGAAATAAAGAGATCGCTTGTTCATAGTCTTTCTCCTGAAAATATATTGTTGCTAAATTAAATATGTTAATAGGATTCTCAGGGTTTAACTCAACTGCATTTATTATGTATTTCTTTGCATTTTCTCTATTTCCCCTGTCTGAATATGCCTTTGCAACTTCACTGTTTACAAAACTACTTTTTGGGTTTTGAGAAAAAGTTTTTGTCCAAAACGTAATTGGGTTTTTCCAATCCATATTCCTGCTGTACGTTCCCCTGAAGTACAAGCAGGTAATAATGAGTGTTGCAATGGTGGCTGCTCGTGAATATTTTTTGTGTTTTTTTATGTCTTTACTAATAATCCATGAAAGAAGAAGGGTAAAACCGAAAGAAGATATATACAAATACCTTTCGGCAAATAGGCTTGATGTAGGCATAAATTGCATTACTGGTAGCAAGGAGATCACTACCCACATGACTGAAAAGCTAACAACAGGTTTGTTCTTTTTTGTTTTTATTATAAATGCAGAAATGATCGTTATAAAAATAGCTGAAGCAATAAATTTAGGGCTTGAAACTGATGGTATTGTTATCTCTTTTCCTGAATAGTATTCATGATGGAAAAAATTGTTTATTCCCTCAACAATTGTGTGGTTGTAGTTTAAGTTTAAAGGAAAAATTAATAACCATATATATTTTGAAATAGCGATTATCATCACTATAGTTGTAACTATTCGGTTGCCTGTAATAAATTCTGCTCTAAGCGGATTTTCTATAAATA
>JBHPHI010000001.1:0-79111 GCA_042569595.1 Patescibacteria group bacterium | reverse complement strand
ACCTTCTTTAGTATAAAGTATATTTGTAAAGATTTAATAATAGGTTTAAATATGGGTGAAGGTGGGGGTGATAGACCATTTTGGCTTGATCCCAATACTCCAAGGAAAGAAAAGAAGAGTGCCTTTCCAAGGTATGTTGACATTCAGTCGAAAAAATCAGGCAAGAGCTTTACTAAAGAAGGTCTGGTGGAGGCTGGGAAGAAAACAGGTATAATTACAGACAAAAAGAAATAAGTCCTTTTGGGAGGGAAAAATGTTTGATGAATTAAAACAAAAAATGAATACAGTGCTTGATTTAGTGGCAGATGATCTAAAGCAGGTAAAAACTGGTCGGGCAAAGCCATCGTTGATAGAGGATGTGCAAATTGAGGCATATGGAGGTATGATGCCTCTTCGCGAAGTGGCTTCGATCAATGCTCCAGATACTCATCTTCTAGTAGTCTCTCCTTGGGATAAGGGGTTGTTGGCAGAAATTGAAAAAGGCTTGGCAAAAAGCAACTTGGGAGTGAATCCTGTTGTAGACGGGGATCTTATTAGAATTGCTCTACCAGCTCTTACTGAAGAAAGACGTGTAGAGATGGTGAAGCTAGTAAAACAAAGAATTGAGAGTGGAAAACAAATGCTCCGAGGAACTCGTAATGATGAGAAGAGGGATATTGAGAACAAAAAAGGGGCCGCTGGAATAAGTGAGGACGATATTGAAAAAGAGCTTGAAGACATGCAGAAGGTTTATGAAGACTATATGAAGAAGTTGGATGTAATAGGTGAAGACAAAGAAAAAGAGCTGATGCAAATTTAGCGCGTCTTTAATTTTGCGTACATAGGAGTTAGACTGTAGCAATGACGTTGCTGATATTTTTACTTATCTTGTCGTTTTTAGTTTTTATCCACGAATTGGGTCATTTTGTGATGGCGCGAAGAGCTGGAGTGAAGGTAGAAGAATTTGGGTTCGGATATCCTCCTAAGGCCATTACTTTATTTACTGACAAAAAAGGAACAGAGTATACATTTAACTGGCTACCTTTTGGTGGGTTTGTGAGGCTTCATGGTGAGGATGGAAGCGTAAATACAGATGAAAGCCACGCTTTTTATTCCAAGAAAAAAAGAAAAAGATTGGGAATCATTGTCGCAGGCGCGATAATGAATTTTGTATTCGGGGTAGTGGCTTTTGGTGCGATTTATACAAAAACTGGAATTCCAACTAACTTAGAATACGTGAGAATTGATGAAATTACTGAGGGTAGTCCAGCAGAGCAGGCGGGATTGGTAGTGGGCGATAGGGTGGTTGCTGTCTCTCATGAGGGTGATAAAAAAGAGGTAAAAACAAATGAAGATTTTATTTTAACCTTGTCTGGCAAGAGGGGTGCGGAAGTGACTTTGGAGGTTGATGGTGAAAACGAAAATGAGCAAAAGATAGTGTATGTGAGGAAAGAGGATGAAATTCCTGAAGGTGAGGGAGCCATTGGTGTTGCAATAACTGATTTTGAAATGAGGCATTATCCAATATGGCAGATGCCTTTTAGAGGCATGTGGGTTGGGCTTCAGGCTGCGGTGGCATTTGGAGTGTTTCTATTGGGGGCTATAGTTACTATGTTTAAGGAATTAATTTTTTCAGGAATTGTTCCTAAAGATGTGGCAGGTCCAGTAGGTATTGTTCACATGGCTCAAAAAGAAGGCTTGTTAACTAGTGGTTTTGTTTCAATTTTGAACTTTTCAGCCATACTTTCTATAAACCTTGGAGTGGTGAATTTACTGCCAATACCAGCCTTAGATGGTGGTAGAGCAGTGTTTGTAATGCTTGAGGGGTTGGTGGGAAAGAAAGCTCTGGAGAAGATTGAACAGAAAACAAATACTGTTGGTTTTATTTTACTTTTAGCAATGATTGTGGCGGTTTCGGTAAGAGATGTAAGAATTTTGTTGGGAGACGTAGGGGCTAAGGAGTGGTTTTCTAACTTATTTTAGAGTCTTTAAAGCTTTCAATTTGAATGATAGCTTCTTTTGCGTCTTCTCGTACTTCCAAGGCAGGACTTACAGCTAAAAGAAGAAGGACTTGATGTAGGTTTAAAGCATTTTCTTCTGATAAAAGAATTGGGTCTTTTTTCTTGTCTTTGTAGGGTCTTATTGGAGCAGTGTATGCAGATGCTTTGCCTGCTAGTTCAGCTTTTATTTTTGCCTCAATACCTGCGAACATAGCATGAAGCTTCTCCTTTTCTATTTCTAGATTGTGTCTTTCAATTTGAGTGAGTAGTCTTAAAGCAACTTGAATAAAGGCTAATTGAGAAGGGATTGCTTGATCAATAATAGCTTGGTTTGATACAAGCCTGATGAGTTTTGATCTGAAGCTTTTGAATTTATCTTGGGGATGTTGTCTGAGCACTTCTGGAGTAGACAGGATAACTGCTGCTCTCATTTTGTCTGCGTGCTGGAAGTTTCTTTGAGGCCTATCAAAAAACATTTTTTGTATCATTTTTAGAGCCTCGCCTAACTTTTTCTCGTGATGTAGTTTTTCGAAAATGTGTTCTGGAAGAATTTGATCGGGATTATTCCTTTTGTATTCTTCGTACTCTTTTACCCCTCTTGAACCAAAGAGTATTTGAATTACTTCTCTTATGTCTCCGATTGAACCTGAAAGTGCTCGTGTAAATAAGAGATATCCTTTTGTATGTGCCTCAACTACATTTGGGATCATGGGATAGAAGGCTAAGAGGAAGGTAAGAGCTCCGTGTGTTTTATATAGTTTTCTGATTGCAGATCGTACTGGTCTGTTTTTTTTCATTGGCAGAACAATTAAATTTAGTTGTATTATCTGAGTAATCTATTGTTTTTTCAAGATGTGTTATACTTATTTTCAATAAAAACGCTCAAGGAAGGCTCCTAACCTTCGTCTCTTTTTGAGAGAGCACTCAAGGACATCGAAGTACTAACTTGAGCGGGTAAGCCCGAAATAGCAGGAAGTTGAGAATAGATTGAGGTGGTACCTTCGCTTTGCGACCGCATCCAAAAAAATGGACGGTCGTTTTTTTGTGCAAAAATTTATTACAATAGGAGTACTATGAAATATTCAAGGTTATTTGGAAAAACCGAAGTAGAAAATCAAAAAGGTTCAAAGATGGCAAGCAATCAGTTGCTGTTGAGGGCGGGGTTTATCAGAGAAAGTGCTGCTGGAAGGTATTATTTTCTTCCTTTGGGATGGAGAGTTCATGAAAAGATAAAAACTCTTATTAAAGAGGAAATGGATGCGTCTGGAGCGCAAGAAATGATTTCTCCAGTTTTGCATCCTTTGGAGCTGTGGCAAGAAACAAACAGGACAAGTACTACCGGTTTTGAGCTGATGAGAGTAAAAGATAGGCGTGGAGCAGAGTTTGCTTTGGGCGGAACGGCTGAGGAAATGTTTGTGGATTTGGTAAGAAAGTTTCAATTGAGCTACAAAGATTTGCCTTTTAATATTTATCAGTTTAGTACTAAATTTAGAGATGAGTTGAGAGCAAGAGGAGGGTTGTTGAGGGTTAGGGAATTTATGATGAAGGATGCTTACTCTTTCGATGTGAATGAGAAGAGCTTCAAGCTTGAATATGAAAAGATGGAGAAAACATATACAAAGATTTTTGAGAGATTAGGGCTTAAGACGCATGTAGTTGAGGCGGATAATGGCTATATTGGTGGGGAATATTGTCATGAGTTTCAAGCAGAGCACCCTGAGGGTGAGGGTAGGTTTTTTGTAACTGAAGATGGAAGCTATGCCGCTCATGAGGATGTGGCGAATTTTGATATTCCACACATGAATGAGAGCGAAGAATTAAGGGAATTTGAGATTATTAATCAGCCTGAGTGGGTTCAGACGATGGAAGATAATGTAAAACACTATGGAGAACCAGAGTGGCGATATCTAAAGAACGTTGTATATAGAACGACACAAGGGGACCTGGTTATTGTTTCTTTGAGAGGTGATATGGAAGTAAATAAGACAAAGGTAGAGCAGTTATTGGGTCTGGTTGGTCAGCTGGATGATGCTACTGATGAGGATTTGGAGGCTATTGGAACAAAGCGTGGCTATGTGCATTGTTGGGACCATAAGTTTGTGAGTCCTAGAAAAACTGCAGATGAATCTAGAGATTGTAAGGTGATTTGTGTAGCTGACGAATCTTTGAAAAGTGTAAAGAATTTCATTGGTGGTCAGAAAGAGGAAAAAACTGATTCATCAAATGTGAATTACGGACGGGACTTTACCCATGAAATAGAGGGCTGTGTGTCTATGGCTCAGGATGGGTTTTTATATAAAGGAAAAAAGTTGGTTGAGAAGAGAGGCATAGAGGTGGGAAATATCTTTCAACTTGGACATCATTACACATCATTAATGAAAGGTGCAAGCTTTGTTGATAAATATGGAAAAGAGAAGCCTTATTACATGGGTTGTTATGGCATAGGACTTGGAAGGACTATGGCCACTATTGTTGAGCTATACCATGATGAAAAAGGAATAGTTTGGCCAAAAGAAATCGCTCCTTTCAGGGTGCATTTAATCACCCTTTCTGGGATGGAGAATGAAGGCGCTGTTCTATATGAGAAGCTCAAGCAAAATGGTGTTGAGGTGTTTTGGGATGATAGAGATGCGTCTCCTGGGGAGAAGTTTGCAGATGCAGATCTTATGGGAATGCCGGTAAGGTTAGTGTTGTCTTCTAGAAATGAAGGGAAGGTAGAGTTAAAACTTCGAAATAGTGACAAAGCAGAACTTTACACTACTGAAGAAGTAATTGCGGAGGCAGCAGCATGACAGAAAGTTTAATAGTTACTCATCAAAACCCAGATGTAGATGCTATTGGGAGCGCCTGGCTTTTGAAAAGATTTGATAAAGAGCTGTATCGGTCGGCTAAAATGGCTTTTGTTCCAAGTGGAGAGAGGATTACAAATGAAGAGGTGGAGAGTTATGCAATAAATCTCTCAGACGTAGTTCACGTTGATACTGGAGGAGGAGAGTTTGATCACCATGATGAGGAAGGAGTAGGTAGTTCGGCTAGTAAGAAAGTATACGAGTATTTGTGTGGCAAGTTTCCAGACTTAAAAAAGAATAAGGCCTTGAAAAGGGTGGTGGAGTTTGCAAATGATACGGATCAATTTTCTTCTTATTTTTGGCCAGATCCAGCTAATGATAGATATGTGTTTGGGATAGAGCAGATGTTGAATGGATTTAAGCTTGGGGGTCACGGTGGTGACTCAGACCTTGTGGCTTTTGGAATGGACTGTTTTGATGGAGCCTACTCAATGTTAAATATATTGGTGGAGGCGGAAAAAGAGATAAAAGAGGGTACAGAATTTGAGTGCAAGTGGGGAAAATCTATTGGACTGCTAAGCAGCAACGATGCTACTATAAAACTTGCACAAAAAATGGGCTATAATGTTGTTGTTCGCAAAGACACTGACCTTGGAAATATTAGGATAAAGGCTGCTCCTTTACCTGAGATAGACTTAGCCCCGATTTATGAGCAGGTAATGAAGTTAGATAAAGAAGGTACTTGGTATTTCCATCCTGGGAAGCATATGTTGCTAAATGGATCTAGAAAGCATTTGGGTCAGAAGCCATCAGGCTTGTCACTTGAGAAAATGATTGAGATTATAAAGGAGATAGAGTAAAATGGCCGATTGTGTCTTTTGTAAAATTGTTGCAGGAGAAATTCCTACTCAAGTTATTTACGAAGATAGCAACTTTGTAGGGTTTTTAGACCTTGGTCAAATAGTTGACGGTCATACTCTACTAGTACCTAAAAATCACTATAGATGGATTTGGAATGTGCCAAACATTGCCGAGATGTATCAAGCAGCAAACAAGATTGTTGCTGGTATGAAAAAAGTGACAAGTAATGATTCAGTAGTATCAATGACTATTGGAGAAATGGTGCATCATGCACATATGCATCTACTGCCTTCAGGGGCAGAGGGAGTGCTAGATGAAGTCATCGAGAAGTGGGATTGGGGACTGAAACAAAGAAATATTAGTAAAGACAAGATGCAAGAAATTGCAGAAATATATCGCACTGAGATAGGGGGTGTTTGATAAATGGCTACAATAATAAAGTCAAAAAAAGATGAACCAACAGCTTCAGTAATCAAGAGATTTAAAAAAACTGTTGCAGCAGATCAGATCCTTAAAATCGCTAAAGAGAAGGAATACTACCAAAAGCCTTCACAGATAAAAAAGGAAAAGAAAAAAGAGCAGGCAAGAAATCGCAAACGTGATCAGAGATTTGCCCGAAACAGCTAGTTTTATGCTTAAAGTTCACATAAAAGCAGATGGAAAATACCCAATAGATCGAAAAAGAATTCGATCGTTGGTGTCTTCTGTTATGGAGGAAAAACGAATTTCTGGAGATATTCAGCTCTCAATTTTTGTTGTAGGTGATAGAAAAATGACCTATTTTAATGAAACTTACAAAAAACATAAGGGAACAACAGATGTTTTAAGTTTTCCTTATAGCGATATGGATTCGGAAACATATAAACCAGGATTTGAATATCCACCAGATGAAGGAATGATATTGGGTGACATTGTTATTTCGTATCCTGAGGCAAGAAAAAGGGCCATGAAAAGAGGGAAGATGGTAGATGATGTAATTGATTTTTTAGTGGATCATGGATTGAAACACTTGATGGGTGAGCACCACGATTAGTGTCAAGATTTGAAAATTTTTTCATAACCCGTATAGTAACCGTAGGATGTCATACTATTTGGATTATCGACCCCAAAAAACGAGCGAACTCGACATAAAAATTGTCCGGGATTTTTATAAAAATTTGCTTAAAAGTGGCAAATTTTCTCATGCATATTTATTTTCTGGTCCCCGCGGAACAGGAAAAACTAGCTCTGCAAGAATTTTGGCAAAGCTATTAAATTGTGAGAAAAATGCAAAGGCAGTTTCTTCCTCAAAACCTTTAAATGAACCATGTAATGCGTGTGGAATGTGTAAAAAAATTACAAGTAGTGCAAGCCTTTCTGTTGTGGAAATGGATGCGGCGAGCAATAGGGGAATAGACGACATTCGGTCTTTACGCGAAAAAATTGGACTAGCTCCCGCAGAAGGAAAATTTATCGTATATATTATTGACGAAGTGCACATGTTAACTACGGAGGCTTTCAATGCACTGCTTAAAACTTTGGAAGAGCCGCCTGATCATGCAATATTCGCGCTTTGTACTACCGAGTTTCATAAGCTGCCTCAGACTGTAGTTTCAAGATGTACGCAGGTTCTTTACCCAAAAGCGACAGCTGAAGAAGTAAAAGGAAGCTTGATGAAAGCTGTAAAAGGCGAAGGTCTTAAGATGTCTGATGAGAGCCTCAAGCTTTTATCAGAATCGGTGGATGGAAGTTTTCGTGATGGAATGAAGATGTTAGAGCAACTTGCCTCTGGAGGGAAAAAAATATCAGACGAAGCAGTAAGTGAATTGACCCAGAGAACTGGGTTGTATGATACAGAAAAACTTGTTGAAAAACTTTTGAATAAAGATGTGAAGTCTGTCCTTGAAATACTAAATCATCTTGAGGGAATGGGTGTAGATTTTGCAGTACTAACTAAAAGACTGATGGAAACATTGAGAGAAAAACTTATTTCAGAAATTCAAAAACCAACAGGGAAGCAAAATGATTTATTAGTCATGTCAAAGTTGGTATCAGAAGCAGGATTAAACATAAAAGATGCGTATTTACCTCAACTTCCTTTGGAGTTGGCTGCGGTGGAGTGGTGTCTTGGTTATGAGGGAGTTGGTGCAAATGAGGAAAATATTGGGGAAAAAAAGAAAGCAGAAGCAAAATTTGTGAAATCTTCGAGGCCCTTACGAAAGCCTAGACAATCGATTCCACCTGTTGTTTCTAAAGTTGAACGAAAACAGCCCGAGAAGCCATCTCCTAAGCCTAGAAAGGAATATGAAGAGGGGGATTTGAATCATGACGAAGTGAATAAGAGATGGCCTGAAGTTTTAGCTGGAGTAAGACCACTTAATCACAGTTTGGAGGCATTGCTTCGTGCCAGCAGACCAAAAGAGACTAAAGGCTCTGAAGTGATTGTTGAGGTTTTTTATAAGTTTCATAAAGATAGGCTAGAAGAAGAGAAGCACAGAGCAGCTGTTGAAGATGTAATGAGTGAGTTGTTTGGATTAAAGGTGAGGCTTTATTATGTTTTGGGCCAATCAGGCGTGAAGCCTAGGGTGGTAGCAAAAACTGAAGAGGCAAAAAAGCCCGCAGATAGTGAGTTGGCGGAAGCTGCTGAAGAGATATTTGGTTAGTTGGTTGACCAAATTGGTGATTTTAGCCTAGAATACATGAGATTGTTAGAAATTATTTTTTATAAAGGTAGATCATGGCATTTAATCCATTAAAAGGGCTTGGAGATCTTAAAAAACTAAGAGATCAAGCTCAACAAATCCAAAAACAACTTTCTGCAGAGGAGGTAGTTGTAGAGGAGGGTGATATTAAGGTAGTAATTACTGGTGACCAGAAAATAAAAGAATTCTCTGTTCAGGGAGTTACTTCAGATCAGGCAGTTTCAGTGCTAAACAAAGCGATCAAAAAGTCTCAAGAAATGGCTGCAAAAAAGCTTCAAGCTATGAGCATGGGATCTTAAAAAACTAATAGATTTTTAATTTAGCCCCGCATTGCGGGGCTTTTTAGTTAATATTTTTCTGGAATAGGGAATTTTGCGCAAAGATCCCCAACGTCTTTTTTAGCTACATCTGCTGATATTTCTTTTTTGAGAACCTTGGAGATTAGTCTGCCGACATATCTCATTTGAGGCTCTTTCATTTTTCTAGTAGTGATTGCTGGAGTTCCAAGCCGAATTCCTGAGGGGTTGTATGGGGGGCTTGGGTCAAATGGAACAGTGTTGTAGTTGGTGATAATCCCAGCTTCTTCAAGTAATACTGCGCCGTCTTTGCCTTTGATGTTTAGAGGTCTTAAGTCTGCAACCATAAGGTGGTTGTCTGTTCCTTTGGTGACAATATCTAGTCCTCCATCCATGAGGGCTTGAGAAAGGGTTTTGGAATTTTTTACAACTTGGTGGCCGTACTTTTCAAACTTTTTAGTAGAAGCTTCTTTTAGGGCTACCGCTATGCCTGCAATGGTGTTTAGGTGTGGTCCACCCTGAAGTCCAGGAAAGACTGCTTTGTCAATTTTTTTAGACAAGCTTTCATCTTTTTTAAGACCTTTGTTTGTGACCATAATCATAGCTCCCCTTGGACCTCTTAGGGTTTTATGTGTGGTGGTCATAACAATGTGTGCGAATGGGGATGGTGAGGGGTGAGTTCCTGCAACTATGAGCCCTGCAATATGGGAAATGTCTGCAAGAAGATAGGCTCCAACTGCATCTGCAATTTGTGCAAACCTTTTGAAGTTTAGTGTTCTTGGATAGGCAGTAGTGCCTGCGACAATAATGGCTGGTTTTTCTTTTTTGGCAAATTTTTCTAAAGCATCATAATCTATGACTCCATTTTCTTTTACTTCATACTGAACGGACTTGTAATATTTTCCAGAAAAAGTGATGTTTGGGTGTCCGTGAGTGAGATGACCCCCACTGCTTAGTTTTAAACCCATGATTTTGTCGCCGGGGTTTAAAAGGTTGAAATATACAGCGGCATTAGCTGGAGATCCTGAATATGGTTGAACGTTTACGTGAGGTACGTTGAAAAGTTTTTTTGCTCTTTCTTGAGCAAGTATTTCGACTTGGTCAACGTATTCTTGTCCTTGGTAGTACCTCTTGGTTGGGTAACCTTCTGCATATTTATTCCCTAGAGTAGAGCCAACGGCTTCTTCTACAGCTTTTGAGGCGTAGTTTTCGCTGGGGATCAGCATGAGAGTGTTTTTTAATCTATCTGTTTCTTTTTCAATTAAGTTTTGGATTTGTTTGTCTGTTTTGTCTAAATAGTTCATAGTTTGGTGAAATAATAAATATTAATATGTTGGGCAGGGCATATAGTGGTTTGAAGTCGTCAAATCATTTTAGGTCGTATTCTAGGACAATTGATTGGTCCGATAGATTGTGAACTTTTACTAACTTTAGCTTTTTGTCTATTTGGCTGTCAAATAGGGTGGTTCCTGATCCAAATAAAACTGGCTCAATTGTTAAAAATAATTTTGTAACCAATCCAGAACTAATAAATAGGGAGTAAATGCTGGTGCCACCACATATTGCAATGGACTCATGACCGAGGGTTTTTAGTTTCTCGATTAATGTTTTTGGCTCGTCTGACGTTGTGATGAGTTCGTTTTGATTATAATCTTCGTATTTATCTGGGCTGTTGGTGTAAATGACGTTTAACCTCTCTTTGAGAGGTTTGTACTTGTATGGAATTGTGTCAAAAGTTTTGGATCCATATACAACAACACCTGCCTGCTTTGTTTTTTCTTGAAAGAATTTAGTATCTTCGGAGCTGGTCCACCTGGTAGATGGTTCTTGGTCTGATTTGGCAATAAAACCATCGGCTGATAGGGCTGAAATAATAAATACTTGCATGTGTGTATTGTATCGTAAAAAAATTGCGTGCTTAGTTCGAGTTTAGTGAGAACGCATTACAATTTCATTAAGTTTTTACAAATGATAATTGTGTTATATTGAGTATTATAAACAATATAATTAGTTGAGGAAAAACCCCATGCCAAGGCCAAAACATCCAGAATATCAGTATTTAGATTTGCTTTCTGACATTATGAAAAATGGTACTTGGAAGGTGAGTCATAGTACTGGTGTAAAGTTAAAAAGTGTTTTTGGCGCACAGATGCGATTTGATCTTTCGAAAGGATTTCCACTTCTAACTACAAAAAAAGTATTTGTGCGTGGAATAATTCACGAATTACTCTGGTTTCTATCTGGAAGTACAAATGTGTCTTATTTAACCCGAAACAAAGTGCATATTTGGGATGATTGGGGTTATAAAAACTACCAAGAAGCGGTAAAAAGTGGGAAAGAAAAAGAGTTATCACTTGAGGATTTTCGAAATAAAATTAAAGATAGCGATAGATTTGCTAATAAATGGGGAGAAATTGGACCTGTATATGGATATCAGTGGAGAAATTGGCCGACTCGTGACAAAAAACACATAGATCAGCTGAAGTGGGTAATAGAGAAAATTGCACTTAAACCTCAAAAGAAACACTATATTGTTTCTGCCTGGAATCCTGAGTATATATACGAGATGGCAAGACCGGGCGAGAGTATGGTTATAGCTCCATGCCATACTTTTTTCCATGTAAATGTGAATAAAAAAGAGGGGACTTTGAGTTTGCAGCTTTATCAAAGATCTGCAGACATGTTTTTGGGAGTGCCTTTCAATATTGCTTCATATGCGCTTTTGACCATGATGCTTGCGCAGGTGACTGGGTATAAGCCTGGATATTTTGTGCATACATTTGGAGATGCTCATATATACGAGAATCACTTCAAACAAGTTAAGGAGCAAGTAGCTCGCAGGCCTAAAAAGTTTCCAGTTTTAAATCTTAATCCGAAAGTAAAGGATATAGATAAATTTAAGTTTGAAGATATTAAGGTAGAGAACTATAGTCCGTATGGACCAATAAAAGCTCCAATAACAGTGGTGGGAGGATTTAAAGAGGCTGATCGTAAGAAGATGGAGAAGAAGATAAGGAAGAGCTAGGTTTGTGTCAAAAGAAGCTGCTTTAAATTTCCTAACTCCTTCTGATCTTAGGGTGTGTAAATCAATTTTTGATAGTTGTCCTGGGTATGTAGAAATTTCTGATAAGAAAATGGGTAAAGGTGAGATTTGCTTGGTTGAAGACCAGCCAGGAGCTGAAGTGTATGGACCAAATAATTGGGGGAAAATAAAACCAAAAGAAAATTGTCCGAAAGGATATTGAGAAGTTTAGTCTTCGAATCGTTCTAGTGAAATATCGGATTCCACCATTGGCTTGAAGAACATTTTATGTGCACTGCTGCCTCTTAAAAAGATTTCCATAAATCTGTCTGATCCACCCGAGCTACCTGGAGCAAAAGCCAAATCTCCAGATTTAACTTCAAAGTTTGCGTCTGCGTAAACTCCGGTTCTGATGTGTCCACCAATATTTATCCGGATTTTTTCTCCTGGTTTGAAAGTTACTTTTGAAGATCTAATGGTGGTTTTGATGTTTCCATATCCGTCTGCATACATGATTTTGTTTTTTGGGATTTCTGGAATGTGTTTTAAGTCTAGTTTGTCTCCAAAGGCCTTTTTGTCGTCGTTGAAAACTGCTGTGGCTCCGGCAGGATAGAAATCTCTACTTCTAAACTGTGATCCTCTGTTTTCTACGTTGACCATACCGAATTTCTTGATGTGGGGTTTTATGAAGCTGAATGCGTATTGAGCGTGAACTCCACACACTACTATGCCGTTTTCTAAAATGGCGTAAACGAAAGGTTCGCCAACATTTTCGTGTCTTTTTTCGGTATCATCTTTTCTGGGGGCAGTGTTGCTGTAAATGGTCATGTTTTCGATGGGATCATTTAGAGCAAGTTGAGATATTACAAATCCAGTAGCTAATGTTGAAAAAGCAGGAACTGAGGTGGGCAGAATGACGTCATCTGGGTTTAGTCCTTGAAGTCTTTGGAACACCTCGGCGAAAGCAAGGTCACCTTTACCGTAGTCTGCTATGAGATGGATTAATTTATTGTTGCTCACGGAGGAATTGTAGCTAAAGGTTGCTTACAATGCAATTTTGTTTCGTGATATATACTAGTGAGACCGTTTATGAGATTACCAAAAGCAATTCAAAGACTGATTGAGCAATTTGAGAAGCTACCTGGAGTGGGTCCGAAAACTGCGCAAAGGCTAGTATTTTATTTACTTCATAACCCACAAACTGAGCTTGATGGGTTTGCTGATGCTTTTACCAGGCTAAAAAAAGATACTCAAATATGCTCTGAATGCAACAATGTAGGAGAAACTGATCCATGTGAGGTGTGTTCTTCCTCCGATAGAGAAGAGAGCGTGATTTGTGTTGTGGAGCAGCCTTTGGATGTGTTGGTGGTGGAGAGGAGTGGGGGGTACGATGGGTTGTATCACGTGCTTCATGGATCTATCTCTCCATTAAATAATATAGGCCCAGAACAACTTCACCTTTATGACTTGCTTCCCAGGCTAAAAGATGATAGAATCCGTGAACTTATACTGGCTACCAACCCTACTATGGAAGGTGAAGCCACGGCCATGTACATTTCAAAACTTGTTACAGACAAAAAACTTGATATAAAGATAACAAGAATTGGTCGCGGGCTACCCGTTGGAGGAGATCTAGAGTATGCCGACGATATTACTCTCTCAAGAGCGTTTGAGGGAAGAAGGGAAGTTTAATTAATACAGGAATATTATGAAAGTATATTTCACCGCTTCCGCAAGAGGTAAGGCAAGTTTTGAGGAAAACTATAGGAAGATTTATGACTCAATAGAAGAGTTGGGTCATGAGAATGCAGACAACCTTGTTTTTAAAGTTGATGAAGATAGTTTTTATTCTGGCAACCATAAAGATCAGGTTGGTTTGTTTAAGAAGGCGATGAAGTATATTTCTTCGGCAGATGTTGTTGTTTTGGAGGTTTCTGTGCATAGTTTCTCTATGGGATATGTTCTTCATAAAGCGATTGATGCAAACAAACCGGTAGTTGCGATGTATCTGCCAAATCATGAGCCACATTTCGCTTTAGGTATAGACAACGATAGGTTGCAGGTTGTTGAATACAAGCCGGGAAATGTTAAAAAAGCGCTTGAGAGATCTTTTGAGTTTGCTCAAGAACAAATGGATACTAGGTTTAACTTTTTTATATCTCCAAAAATTTCTCATTATCTTGACTGGATTTCAAAAAAGAAAAGAGTGCCAAGGGCAGTATATCTGAGAAGACTAATAGAACAAGCAATGAAAAGAGAGCAGGGATATGAGGATGATTAGCGCCGACAAACATAAAGTTGATTCAAAAAAAATAAATAAAAAAGTGCTGAAGAAGCACTTTTCTCTTGATGACCTGTCATCGTTTCTTTTGTCAAAACAACACCTTAGTGGGTCAGAAACTGAAAAACACAAAGATCACATCAATAACTGTAGAGATTGTTGGAACTTGTGGAACAAGACAAGGTGGGATGCATCTAAGGGGTCTTTGGGTTTGCAGGAGCTGGAAATATACCTAGGAAGTTCCTTTGTTGAGTATTTTGACTCTTCTTTAGCCATTGCAAACGACTGGTTGAATAAAAACCCCAGCAGCAAAGAAGAAGTTGCGGATTTTTATAAGAATACTAATGAGTATTTATATAATTTAATTATCTGGTATGAAAGTGGGGACAGAGATACGTTTTCTTCTGATATGGATAAGATTAGTAAGAGGTTTTCTGTTTCAAGTTTTGTGGACTATGGGTGTGGTGTGGGGAATGATGGTTTGCTGATGATAGAAAAGGGTTTTAGAGCTGAGTTTGTAGACTATATGTGTCCATCAGTTGATTTTTTAAAGTGGAGGTTGAATAATAGGGCACTAAAAAATGTCATTATTGATGTTGAGAAAGCAAGAAAACTTCCGGACGTTGAAGTTTTTTGGGCAATTGACGTGTTGGAGCATATGGTTAACCCTTTAGAAGTTGTTGAAAAACTATCTAAAAAAACAAAAGTGTTTGTCCATCGATCTGAGTTTGGAAATACTCATGGAGGAAGACATCCATTTCACTTTGATTTTGATGAAATGAGGTTAAATAATGCCTTAAAAAAAGCTGGGTTTAAGCACATTCCTTGGTCAAAATTAACAGTATGGGTCAAAAATTAATAGATTTTTTGATGATTTTTTGTTCGGTTGACGGACAATGGTATATTGGATAGGCAATAAAAGTATAGGACGAAATTGAAAGTATATTTTACAGCTTCTGTATCTGGTTCAAAAAAGTATCTGAATCACTATAAAAAGATCGTAGAGACGTTGGAAAAGCTTGATTGTAAGGTATTGGAGCAGACAACTAAGGTTAATGAAGATTATGTGTACAATGAAATTTCAGATGATGATAAGGTTGGATATTATAAGCAAGTTTTAAAGTGGATGAATCAAGCTGACGTGGTGTTGGTTGAAGCTTCAAGTAACTCGCTTAGTTTGGGCCATGAGATTACTGTGGCTTTGGAAAAAGGAAAGCCAGTAATTGTTCTTCACTCAACTGGGAAAGCATCTCATTTTTTGGTGGGAGTAAAGTCAGATAAACTGATTGTAGAAAAATATAGCCTTGAAGATTTAGAAGATGTTTTGGAATTTGCTATAAAAGAGGCTGCTGGGAAGACAGATACGAGGTTTAACTTTTTTATATCTCCTAAAATTGCAAATTATTTAGATTGGATTGCAAGAAAAAAGAGAGTTCCCAGAGCTGTTTACCTGAGAAGGTTAATAGAAGAAGACATGGGAGATTCAAACTTTTCAGATCATTAGTTTTGTTAAAAATTGATATATTTTGATACAATCTGAAAGAAGAAAGGTAAACATAAGATGAAGTCTTTTATTTGTCCCACTATGGCTGTGGATAAAATTCATTTTAAAGAGCATTGTTTGAATAATGTTGTGGGTGGTTCAGCCACTTACGCAGCACTAGCATCATCAATTTTTTGTGAAACAGCTCTGAGCAGTATTGTTGGCAACGATTTTCCCTTAGATTATTTAGATTTGCTGGAATCCAAGGGGGTGGATATTTCTGGAGTATATAAGTCAAAAAGGAAATCTTTTCATTGGGAGGCACGATACTCTGCTGATCTAGGCAAAGTGACCACCATAAAGAATGAGATGAATGCTTTTGAGGATTATGATGCAAAAAAAGTTAAGCCACTTTCAAAAGACAGTTTCGCTGCTTTTGTGTCAAATATAGACCCAGAAATTCAGGGAAAAATTGTGAAAAACCTTCCAAAAAATACTATAAAAATATTAGATAGTATGGAATTGTGGATGATAGAGAAGAGAGATCACCTGATAAAAGTTCTTGAGGATGTTGATGTTTTCACAATATCGGAAGGGGAGGCAAAGTTTTTGGTTGGAAAAGATCTCCCTTTGCCAGAAATGATAGAGACACTAATGCTTTTGGGGCCGAAAGTGATTGTTTATAAAAAGGGAGAGCATGGCCTGTCTGTTTATGGGAAGTTGGGAAATTTTATAGTTCCAAGCTATCCATTGGTTTATGCTGTTGATCCAACGGGAGCGGGAGATGTTTTAGGAGGAGCGATAGCTGGTGTTTTGTCAGCTTTGGGTAGATTTGATATGAGATCAATGAGAACTGCCGCGTTATTGGGAAGTATTTTGGCTTCTTACACGGTGGAAGCATATGGGACAGAGATTTTGGAATCTATCACAAAAGAGGAGGTGTTGAATAGAACATCTATGTTTCTAACCCAACTTCCTTGTGAAAAATTAGAATCAGATTTGGAAATACTTAGAGACTAATATGAAAATTTATTTTACGGGATCATTGCATGGTGGAGTTGGCAAGGATGTTTATGGAAAAATAGTTGGGTTTTTGGAAAAAATTGGACATAAGGTGATGTCAGATCACATATTGAAAATGACAACAGGTGAGATTGATAACAGAACTCATGATCAGAGGTTAAAGTATCACAGGAAGATGAATAAAATGATTACCTCATGTGACTTGGTGGTTTGTGAGGTTTCTTTCCCTTCATCTATTAGTATTGGTCATGAGGTAACTTTAGCCTTAGACAAAGGAAGGCCGGTAGTCGCCTTGTATCAACCCGGAAAAGAGCCAGGGGTTTTGCAGGGAGTAAAGTCTGATAGATTTTTGCTTTTTGAGTACACAGAAAAAGATCTTGACGATATTTTGGATTATGCCGTTGAGGAAGCTGTTGAAAAGGTGGATATAAGATTTAACTTTTTTATTTCACCGATGATTGGGCAGTATCTGGATCATGTTTCAAAAAAGAAAAAAACTCCGAGAGCAGTGTATTTGAGAAGGTTGATTGAAAAGGATATGAAAAAGAATACTGAGTATTCAGATTAGAAATAATTTCCTAATGATTTGATGGGTTCTTTGGGGTAGTATTTTACTATGCAGAAAAGTGTTGTTCAGGATACATTAGAGAAACTTGGTAAGTTGGCTAAGGATTCGGGAAAGGCTGTTTCTCAGGAACCTAAAAAAATTTTGGAGAATGCTTTGGGAACTGCTGATGAAGAGGAAGGTGCTTCCGCTGAGGAAACAGGCACTACTGGTGGTAAAAAGACCCAAGGAAAGAAGCCGTCGGATCAGGCTGCAAGCAATCTTATGGTAAAAAAGAAACTTGATGATAGAGAAAAGGTTCAGAAACTTCTTCAGCTTCATAGGCAAAGACTGAAAGAAGAAGAGTCTTTTCAACAGCAGGAGGAATCCAAAGAGGATCAGGAAGAAAATTTGGAAGAACAAGAGGAACAAAAAAAAGAGCAAGAGAGAATCGTCCAGCTTCAAAAACAAGATGCGAAAGATGCTGTTTTGAATGCGCCAACAGCTGCTTCTCAAGAAGGCCCTTCGGGTCCTATGAGTTCTGCAAAAAAGAAGAAGGGCACAAAAGAGTTGGGTAGAAATAAGGACTAATTTTTGAATTATTTTATTGATCTGTGTGGTAAAGTTTTAGTATGAAGTTTTACAACTCTCTAACTAGGTCGGTTGATGAATTTTCTCCCTTAAATCCTGAAAAAGTCACAATATACACTTGTGGTCCTACGGTATATGACTATGTGACCATAGGGAATTGGAGAACTTATGTTTTGGGTGACTTAATAGTTCGGTCAGTGAAGTACATGGGCCATGATGTTAATTATGTGATGAACATAACTGATGTTGGGCATCTAACAGGAGATAATGAGGGAGATTCGAGCATAGGGGAAGATAGGCAGGAAAAAGCTGCAAAAAGAGAGGGTAAGTCTGCGTGGGATTTGGCAGAGTATTACGCTAAGGATTTTCTTGATGGTTTTGAAAAGTTGAACCTTTTAAAACCTATGAAATTTACAAAAGCTACAGACTATATAAAAGAACAGATTGATTTGGTTGGAAGAATTGAGAAGGTAGGATTATCTTATTCTATTGAAGATGACGGAATATATTTTGATGTAAAGAAGTACGAGAGTGGAGGGAATAAGTATGGAGAGCTATCGAATATAGACGAAGTAAAAGAAGGTGTTAGGGTTGAAATAAACCTAAACAAAAAAGATCCTCGTGATTTTGCGTTATGGAAGTTTTCAAAAAAAGATGAGAATAGGCACATGGAGTGGGATAGTCCGTGGGGAGTGGGCTTTCCCGGATGGCATGCTGAATGTAGCGCTATGATTTTGGCTGAGCTGGGTGAGCAGATTGATATTCATGTGGGAGGTGAAGACCTTAAAAGCACTCACCATCCAAATGAAATTGTTCAGTCTGAAGTTGTAACCGGAAAAAAACCGTTTGTGAGGCACTGGGTTCATGGGGCGTTTTTGTTGGTTGATGGTGGAAGAATGGGAAAGAGCTTGGGTAATGCGCATACAGTTAGTGATCTTATTGAAAAAGGATACGAGCCTTTGGCATTAAAGTATTTTTACTTGTCTGGTCATTATAAAAAGCAATTAAACTTTACTTGGAAGTCTTTGGATCAGTCACAGCAAGCTTATGATAGATTGCGCAGCTTAGTGTTCAGATTGGGAGATGGTGCTGACGACAACGATGCTTCTACGTATGAGAAAAAATTCAGAGAAGCGGTGTCTGAGGATTTTTCTTTCCCAAAAGCTTTAGCGGTTTTGTGGGATCTTATGAGGGATGAAAAAATTTCTGACAGAAGCAAAAAGAAATTAGTTAAAAAATTTGATAAAGTATTGGGCTTGAATTTATTTGAAAAGCTTGAAGAAAAAATTCCAGAAGATATACTGAGATTGGTTGAGGAAAGAGAGAGGCATAGGCAAAATGGAGATTGGAAATTGGCAGACGTTGTAAGAGATGCTTTGGCGGAAGAGGGCTTTGAGGTGGGCGACACATCAAATGGCCCTGTAGTAAGAAGAATTAGGAGGAAAAGTAGTGAGTAAAAAGAAAAAATTAGGTTGGATGTTGTTTTTTGGATTGATAATTATTGATATGGCTTTTTTATCTTGGTGGGCCTTGGCTGGCAAAGGTCATGAATTGAATGTACGAATGGGGATGGTGGAGAAGAGGCTTGATACTTTAATAAAGCGCGAGGGATATGATTCTGAGTTGGGTGATGAAGTGTTGGTAAATAAGGCTGCAGCAGAAGCAGTGAAAAGCTTGAAGCCTGAGCTTGAGGCAAGAAACACAACTCCAGAACCATCTCCGATCGAGGATGTCCTTGGAGCTCAAGATGGCATACGAGAATACTTTGTTCCGATGGGATCTGGCAGCACATCCAAGAGGGAGTGGGCGGATGTTTCATCTGCTCAAGCAACTGTAAATAGTGATAGATACGGAGAGATCGTGTCTGTCTATTTTGAGGCAAGCATAAAATCTATCAACGGAAAGGTTGAGGCAAGAATTTTAGACAGAACAAGTTCAGAGGTTATTCACAATAGTAATATATCCAGCGATAGTACTTCTTTTGAGTGGAAATTCTCAAAACCTTTTGAACTTGGAAAAGGTGGAAAGACATATATGGTCCAGATGAAAAGCAGTACGGGAGAGCTGGCGGAAATGAATCAAGCGCGTTTGAGAATTTTAGCTCGAGACTAGAGGGGTTGTAAATATTAAAAAGCTTGTGTTACAATTCGGAAGTCTTTAAGAGAAAAATAGAAAGTGTAATGAAAAAGTACGAATTAACGGTGGTTTTACCTCCCGGACTTTCTTCAGATAACTTAGCAGCCTCGATCAAATCTATAGAGAAATTGGTTAAGTCTGTTAAGGGTAAAGTCGTTGAGACTGAAGATTGGGGAGAAAAAACACTTGCTTATACCATAAACAAATACCAGCGCGGCATGTATAGACATTTCGTGGTGAATCTTCCAGGTGAGGGAGTAAATGAACTTGGAGGGAAAATAAAACACCTTCCTTCAGTTATGAGATCGTTGTTAGTAGTTACGGAGTAAGAGGAGATAGATATGTCCGTTCGATCACTTAATAAAATAATGTTAATCGGGAATTTAACCCGAGATCCTGAGTTGAGATATACTCCACAAGGCACTGCAGTGTGTACTTTTGGATTGGCAACTAATAGAAGTTGGCAACCAAGTGATGGGTCTGAAAGACAGGAAGAAACTGAATTTCATAGAATAGTGGCTTGGTCAAAGTTGGCAGAGATTTGTTCCCAAATATTGTCAAAGGGAAGAAAAGCATATGTTGAGGGAAGAATTCAAAACAGAAAATGGCAAACTCAAGAAGGTCAAGATCGTGAAACTACAGAAATAGTAATCGATAGCATGATCGCCCTTGGCGCTCCAAAGAATGGTTATGATAATTCTGGCTCAGGATCATATTCAAGCGCTGCTGCTCCTGTTGCGGAGTCTCCAGTGGAGGAAACTGTAGTAGAAGAAGCGCCAGCTGATTTAGTTGGTGATGCTTTAGAGGCAGAAGAATCAAAACCAATGAAAGCAAAAAAAGAGAAGGAGGAAGTGTCAACTGATGACATTCCATTTTAATTATGGCAAAAGAAGAAACTAAGAAACAACTTGTAATTTCATACAAGGATCCCAAAGCTTTGTCAAAGCATGTTGATGATAGGGGAAAGATTCAACCTAGATCAAAAAGTGGTTTGACGGCGAAGGAACAAAGAGTTTTGACCAGAGAGATAAAAAGAGCAAGACATCTTGGATTGCTTCCTTACACTCAAACTTTAAGATAATTTTTTCTATTCATTTTTGTTGTTTAGCTAGTACCTCATAAGTGGTAAGATGTTCTGTATGCGAATTAAGCTAAAGACTATTCGAACTGTTTCTATATCATTGATTCTGTTGTTGATTGGCGGTGGAGTTGGGTATTTTTTTGGAACGAGGGATGTTCAGTTTTTAAAGGAAGAAGGATCTCCGGCGATAAGAATTGTTAACCAGCTTGAACTAAAGCCTGAGAATGTAGACTTTTCTATGTTTTGGGAGGTTTGGGATCAGCTTTCTAGGACATATTTAGATAAAGATAAACTGGATTCACAACAGATGGTATACGGCGCAATAAAAGGAATGACTTCTTCTTTGGGAGATCCTTATACTGTGTTTTTACCCCCAACTGATAACAAGAAATCTAAAGAAGACTTGAATGGTGAATTTGGAGGTGTTGGTATTCAACTTGGGTATATTGATAAAACTTTAGCTGTAATAGCTCCTTTAGAAGATACTCCAGCGATGAAGAAAGGCATAAAAGCCGGTGACTTAATACTTCATTTAAAGGATGAGGAGAAGGAGCTAGATATAGACACTGATGGAATGAGTCTTTCTGAGGCAGTGACGAATATTCGAGGGAAGAAGGGAACCCCTATTACTTTGACTTTATACAGAGAAAGCAAAGGCACTTTTGATGTTGAGGTGGTGCGTGGAACCATAACAGTTCCTTCTGTTGAGCTTAAAATTGGTCGTTGGGAGGGGGAAGAGTTTGTAGAAAATGCTGATGGAAGCGTTGCGTGGTTGAAGGTAAATAGGTTTGGAGAGAATACGAACACTCAGTGGGATGATGGTGTGGATGATATTCTCAGAAATAGATCACAACTCGATGGTGTTATAGTTGACTTTAGGAATAACCCTGGCGGATATGTTCAGAGTGCAATATATATTGCGAGTGAATTTATTGATGAAGGGGTTGTGGTTCAGCAGCAAGGTAGATTTACAACAGAAACCTACAGTGTAAGAAGGCAGGGAAGATTAATAGATTTTCCAGTTGTAGTTTTAATGAATAAAGGCAGTGCTTCTGCGAGTGAAATTGTTGCAGGTGCTTTGCGAGACAGAATAGACGCTGAGTTGGTGGGAACAAGAAGTTTTGGAAAAGGGACAGTTCAGGATGCTATGGATCTTAGAGGAAATGCAGGCCTACATGTGACTATTGCAAGATGGTTGCTTCCTGGTGGAGATTGGATACATGATGAAGGAATTGAACCAAGTGTTGAGGTGGAGCTTGAAGAGCCCGAGAATGAAGAAGATCTAATAATTGACGTACAATTGCAGAAAGCAATTGAAACATTGTAGAGTTGCGACTTTACAAATTATAAATAATTTTTTATACATATTTTATGGTCAATAAAGAACATTGGGGTAGGAGAGTAACAACTGTTTTGTTTTTCGTGGTGTTAATTGCTTCATTTTTGGGTGGTGCTGTTGCAGATAGATTGTTTGTAATAAAGCCTTTGGACTATTTAGTGCCAAAGGGTGGAAATTTTAGAATTCAGGAACCTCAGACAATAACACAAAAGATCTTGCAAGAAGAGTCTGTTGTTATTGATGTGGCGGATACTGCTTCTAGTTCTGTTGTTACGGTTGCAATCACTAAAGAACAGCAAGTTCTTGAACCCTTCTTTATGGATCCTTTTGGAATATTTGGATCTCCTTTTGGGAGGGGAGGTGGCAGAACAGAGACAATTGAGCGTGACATAGGGACTGGTTTTGTTGTGGATGAGGGAGGAATAATTGTAACGAACAAGCATGTTGTTTCTGACCCTCAGGCTACATACAGGGTGATAAATAAAGATGGCGAAGAGTATGAGGTCTCAAATATATATAGAGATCCTGTAAACGATCTTGCTATTTTGAGAGTAAACGCTGACATGAAGCCAATAGAGCTAGGTGATAGTAGTGGTTTGAAGGTGGGTCAGTTTGTGGTGGCAATAGGCACCGCTCTTGGGGAGTTTCGACACACTGTGACAACAGGTGTTGTGTCGGGTCTTGGAAGAGGAATTCAGGCAGGAAATGGATTTGGTGGATACGTTGAGGAACTTGATAATGTTATTCAAACAGATGCAGCCATAAACCCAGGAAATTCGGGTGGACCGCTTCTTGATAGTTCGGGTCGTGTGATTGGTGTGAATACTGCTGTTTCTGCAGCAGGAGAAAATATTGGTTTTGCAATTCCTATAAATGTGGTGAAATCTAGTTTGGAAAATTTTAACCAAACAGGGCAATTTAGCAGGCCATTTTTGGGCGTGAGATATAGAATAATTCCTGAGGAAACGGCAATACTAAACAATGTTCCAAAGGGAGCTTTTATCGTAGAAGTGGTTGAGGGTGGAGCTGCAGCAGACGCAGGCATTGTGCAAGGAGATATTGTGATGAAATTTGATGGTGTGGTAGTCTCTGAGGAGCAGGGTTTGGCTGAAATGATAAATAAAAAGAAAATCGGCGACGTGGTGGAAATAGAATACTATCGAGATGGTGAGACAAAAAAAGTGGAAGTTGAGTTAAAAGAGAGCGGTAGTTAGTTTATTCTTCTGAGTTTTCTTGATCAAACTCCTTAAGGGATTTTATTATTTTTTCGATTCCTCCCTCCATGATGGAGTCGAGTTCAATCCAGGATTTTTTGTTTCTGTGGTCGGTGACTCTGTTTTGAGGATAGTTGTAGGTCCTGATTTTTTCAGCCCTCATGCCGCGACCAACAGCTGATTTTCTAGTTGAATCGATTTCTTTTTGTCTGTTTTCTTCTGCAACTTCCCATAGTTGTGCGCGGATTAGCTCTAAGGCAATATCTCTGTTTCTTTGCTGAGTTCTTTCTTGTGTGCAGGCTACCACAATTCCGCTTGGTTTATGTGTAAGCCTAACTGCGGTGTTTACTTTGTTTACGTTTTGACCTCCGGCTCCGCCAGAACGATAGAATTGCCAGTTTAAATCTTCTTCTTTCACTTCAACGGCAGCTTTGGGAACTTCTGGAAGAACGACGACTGAGGCTGTGCTGGTGTGGACTCTACCTTGAGATTCGGTGGCGGGGACTCTTTGGACTCTATGCACACCTGATTCAAACTTTAGGTTTCCGTACGCATTTTTTCCTACGATTTTTATGGTTCCTGAGTCAATTGGTTGAACTTTGTATTTTTTGGTTTCTAAATACCTAGAGTACATGCGCATTAAATCTTCTGCCCAAATTTTTGCTTCATCTCCGCCGGCGCCAGCCCTTATTTCTAGTGTTGCACTTTTTCCATCCATAGATATTGGACCAGCTTCGCTCTCGCTACTTCCATTCATGGCGTCTAGAGCCTGCTGAATGGCCTGTTTTTGGGTTTTAAGAGCTTCTATTTCCTCTTTTACAAGAGATGCGAGTTCGGGGTCGTTTTGGAGTTCTTGATGCTCTTTTATTTTTTCGTCTATTCTTTTGATTTCGTCATGCAAAGACATACATACTCCTTCTTAACAGGGTAACATATATGGAAATTTCGTTAGGTTAGGAAGATTTTTCTGATTTTTCTATTCTCTTTTTTTCTTTGAGAAGCATCTCTTTCAAGCTTTGAGGTCGAACTTGCTGTTTCTTCTTGTCTGCTTTTTGCTTTTTTGTAGAGGTAATTTTTGCTGCAGCTTTTTGTTTGGCTTGGAATTTTTCGACACGTCCTTGAGTATCCACAAAACGCATCTCTCCAGTGAAGAAAGGATGACATTCTGAACAAATATCTATCTCTAGTGATTTTTTGGTTGATCCGGTAGTAAAAGTATTACCACAGGCACAAGTAACGACAGCTTCGTGCCACTTGGGATGGGTGTCTGATTTCATGTTTTTATTGTTTATTTACTAACAGGAGGGAATTGTAGCAAATTTTTTCTAGTTTTACTACCTTTTTGGAGGTATTGACTGAATGAAGAAAGGGTTCAATAATTGGGATTGTCATAAAACAAAAGGAGATAAATGAAAATTTCGAAAGTATTGGCACAAGAAGTTTTGGATTCTAGAGGTAATCCTACAGTTGATACGATGGTAGTTTTGGTTAGTGGAACATACGCCTCTGCAATAGTGCCTTCTGGTGCTTCGACTGGAAAGAATGAGGCTCTGGAGTTGAGGGATGGAGATGAGGGTAGATATCTTGGAAAAGGAGTGACTAAAGCAGTTACTAATGTAAATGAAATGATACAAAAAGAAGTTGTTGGAATGGACGTTTCTGATCAAGAGGGTATAGACAAAAAGATGTTGGATCTTGATGGAACAGAAAATAAGAGCAACCTAGGTGCAAATGCAATGCTGTCTGTTTCTATGGCTTGTGCTAAGGCTGCGTCTTTAGAAAAAGAAGTTCCTTTACACTTACATGTAGCTTCTTTTTTTGGAAACGATGAGTCTTCTTTTAAAACTCCAGTTCCAATGATGAATGTTTTGAATGGAGGTAAGCATGCACTGGGTGCTTCTGACATGCAAGAGTATATGATAATGCCGGCAGGAGCCCCATCAGTTGTGGAGGCTGTAAGATATGGAGCAGAGACTTTCCATGCGTTGGGAAAAATTCTAAAAAGCAAGGGTCTTCAGACTACGGTTGGAGATGAAGGGGGATATGCTCCTTCATTGGGCAGCAATGAGGAGCCACTTAAATTGATCATGGAAGCTATAGAGAGAGCTGGATATGAGCCAGGTAGTGATATTTATATCGCCATGGATCCGGCAGCAAGTGAGTTTTATGTTGATGGAGTATATGATCTTTCTGTAGAGGAAAAGAAGTTGTCTTCTGAGGAAATGGTTGATCTGTATGCATCTTGGGTAGAGAAATATCCGATTGTTTCAATAGAAGATGGCTTGGCAGAAGACGACTGGAAGGGCTTTTCTTTGATGACAGAAAAATTAGGTGAAAAATTACAAATTGTAGGAGATGATTTGTTTGTTACGAACAAGAAGATTTTGCAAAGAGGAATAGACGAGAAAGCTGCAAATTCTATATTGATCAAATTGAATCAAATCGGAACTGTAACTGAGACTGTTGAAACTATGAAATTGGCAAATTCTGCCGGATTTACTTCCGTTGTGTCGCATAGGTCGGGTGAATCTGAGGATGCTTTCATTGCTGACTTTGTAGTAGGTGCTGGCGCTGGTCAGATAAAAACAGGATCACTATCTAGGTCAGATAGAGTTGCAAAATATAATCAATTAATGAGAATTGAAAGAGAGTTGGGAAATAAGGCTAGTTATGCAGAGTTTCCTTTTAAGTAGTTGGATTTAGAAAACAGATATAAAAGCGGGTTTTATGCCCGCTTTTTTTTGATTCTTCTTTCTGCTATGAATACTCCAAAGGCAATAATGATGATGCCAATAAGTTGTGTGGGTAGTAGAGTTTCTTTGAGCCAAATAACTGAGAGAGGAATGTAGACGAGAGGTTGAAGGTATGAAAAAAGTGAGGCTTCTGAGGTTTCTATTTGAGTGTAGGCGACATACTGAAGAGTAAAAGCAACGATGGTTCCTAAAGTGCCCATATACAATACGGGAATCAAGACTGATGGTATTTGAAGCACAGAAAGGCTGGGGAAATCTCCTGTAAGAGATGAGACGAGAGCAAAATAGATTAGGCCAATTAGAGTGCTAATTGAAACAACGTTGAGCTTGTCTTGCTTGTCGTAAATTTTGTTTACGTAAATTAATCTAATTACGTCTAGCAGTAGAGCAGAAAAAATCAGGCCGTTTCCAAATAAAGAGAATTCTGAGTCTGCAAGCTGTTTTCCGAAAAATAAGGGAGTTGAGATAACTAATGCGGTGCCGATGACGGAAAAAATTAAGCCAATAAGCTCGTTTCTTTCCTCAACTTCTTTTAGGATGAGAATCCCTGCTAGGGTTGTAAATATTGGCTTGGTGTTTAAAAAGAAAGAAGCTTGAAGTGCTGAAGTTTTTTCTAAACCCAGATAAATAATAAATAGTACGGTCATGGAGAGAACTTCAATCAGGACAATTTTTGGTAGAGCCTTTACAAGCCTTTTTTGTTTGAGTATTCCTTTGATTAGAAAAGGAAAAAGTAGGGGAGCTGCAACTAAAAATCTTAAAAATAAGAATTGATATGGGGTGATGTGAGATAGGGACGGCTTTACTAAGGGCAGGGCTGCTCCCCAAATAAGAGCGTTTCCAACTGCAGCTAGGTATGCAATTTTTCTCTTTTTACTCATTAGGTAACTATGTCAGACGCGAAATAACATCGTCAAGAGTGATGACTTCCTGATCACCAGAATCCATGTTTTTGAGGGTGACCTTGTTGTTTTTGGCCTCATCTTCTCCGATAACAAGCACATAAGGAATTTTCCTGGTGTTAGCGTATTTAAATTGTTTTCCGAGTTTGTCTGGATCGGTAAATACTTCGGTTTTGATGCCAGCCTTTCTTAGTTTGCTGGCTGCTTTTAGAGACTTATTTTCATATCCCGGAAACAATGTAATCAAAACTTGAGATCCAAGATTGTTTGCAGGTATGAGTTCTAGCTCCTGTGCTGCTTCGACCATGCGATCGAAACCAAAAGCTATTCCAACTGCTGGAGTTTTATTTCCGCCAAGTTGCTCAATGAGATTATCGTATCTTCCACCACCGCCAAAAGACCCTACTGGGTATTCTGGAATAATTACTTCAAAAATCATGCCGGTGTAATAGTCTAGACCTCTGGCTAATTCGGGAGTGAATCTTATGTTTTCTTCAGGAACTCCAAGACTAACAGAGGAATCAATAATTGATTGCAAATTTTTTGAAATAGTCGCATTTTCTATAGACTCTATGGCCTTTTTGGCGTCATTTTGATCTAAGCCTTTTTTTATCAACTCACTTACGACTTCATCTTTAGATTTTTTATCCAACTTATCTATTGATTGAATTATTGAAAGAGTGGAAACGCCATCTTTTTCAAACGGCTTTAGATTTTCTAAAAGAACTTGCCTATCATTTATTTTGATAACGATGTTGGGATAACCCACATTTTCAAAAGCAAAATAAGTACAGGCGACTATTTCAGCATCTGAGGTGGGGGATGTAGATCCAAAAATGTCTATATCGCATTGAGTAAATTCTCTATACCTACCTTTTTGTGGCTTTTCAGCTCTGAATACATTTTGGACCTGATACCTCCTAAAGTATTTAGGTAGCATTCCTTGATATTGAGCAAGAACTCTTGCTGTCGGGACTGTTTGGTCGTATCTTAAGCCAATTTCTCTATCGCCTTGATCTTTGAATGTGTAGACAAGCTTATCTGCTTCTTCTCCATACTTTCCTAAGAGAAGGGAGGCGTATTCTAGGGTTGGAGTTTCAAGAGGCTCAAAACCAAATTTTTTGAACACCTCAAGAACTTTTCCCATTACAAAATCTCTTCTTATTTTTTCCTCAGGTAAGAAGTCTCTAAAACCCTTTAGGGTTTGTGGTGTTTTTCTCATATTTTTCATTGTAGCATCTCCTAAAATTATATTTTTATTGTTTTATGTCTTTGCATCTTGCGTACCAACTGAATTCTTGCTCGTTTTACTCGTAGAATTCAGGGTCCACAATAAAAAACCCGCTCGGTGGCGGGTGATTAACTATTTGTTTTTATTTTTTAATGCATGACAAAAGACACCCGCCTAAATGTATGAGTGTGGTGATGTTTTGTGGTTTTGTATGTGTTTTTCATGATTTTGAGTATTTTACTTTTGATTAGTTGTGTTGTCAATTTAGAGAGCAAGTTCTGGGGGGATAGATTCTTCTTCGATTTTGGCGCTTTCTGAGGCTTGTTCACTTTGGATAGTTTCAATGTCTTTTTTTATGGTTGAAGCAAGGATGGTTAAAGCTTTGGGTGTGGAGTATTCGTCATTGGTGGGGATGTAAATGGTTGTAACGTATTGGCCTAACTCTAAATTAGATAGGTCAATTTCGTTAACTTGTGTCCCTTGTTGAATACTTAGGTCTGTTGAGGAGGTTAGTTCTAGTACAATCTCTTCTTGGTTGGAGATGATGCTTACGGCATCTTCATCCTCATCTATATATGAGATTACTCCTGCAATTGAGGTTTTTTTGGTTTTTTCTGGAGCCTTTGAGTAAAGAAGAACTCTTTTGGTTTCTAGGACATCAGAGCCATTTATAAATCCCATCGCTATCGCGTAATCATTTATTGATACGTCTTCTAATTTTTGATTAGTGTTTCCTGGGCTTCTTACGAACACCGTTGTGGCGGAAACGCTGGCAAGCTTTATTTCGTCTTTTGTTTTAATTGTTAAGGTATCGTTTGCAATTTTTTCTACACTGCCGATGAGAGCTATTTTTCTCTTTTCAATTATTAATGATCCTGCTTTTGTGGCGACTTTTTTTATTCTTTCTTTAATGCTCTTGCTGATTTCTTCGTCGTTTATTTGCCCGCTATCAGTACTTTCTTCCTGAGCCATGACAGCACTCGTTAGAGATAAAATAAGTAAAAATGAAAGGATTGATATTATGGATGCAATTTTTTTCTTCATTTTATTCTTCTGCTTCCTCTTCTGATGCTTCTTCAAAGTCATAAGTTGTATATACAACGGTCATTTCTTTTTCTTGTTTGGTTCCATCTTGGTTGAAGCTTGTAATGGTGATGTCATTTGCTCCGGTATCAAGCTCAAATTCTATAGAAAAATTACCCAACTCATCTGCTTGGGTGGCTTGGTGGTCTTCTGATGAGATAGCGGTAACTAGTGACTCTTTTTGAGTGATTCCGCCAATGGTAATTGAGTCTTGGTCGAATATGTCCCCGTCTTGAGGTTGTGTTATGGATAGGAGAATTTCTGGAAGTTCTTCTGTTTGGGTTTCTTGAGTAGTGTTGTTTCTATTTGCTCTTTCTTTTATGGACTTTTGCGCTCTGTAGATACCAAAAGTGATCACAAGACCGAGTGAAAAACCTACAATTATTGCGATGAGAACTTCTTTTTTCATTTATTGAAGTACTTTAACAACAAAATAATATCTAGTCAATCCAGGCTTGATTCAAAAACGCAAATCTATTAGAGTGTGATGGCGCTTTACAGGTCGATTATAATACAAACTTGAAAGGAAAAACTGATGGATATTACTTATCTTGGTCATTCTTGTTTTAAACTCAGAGGGAAGGAGGCATCTGTGGTGGTGGATCCTTACACAAAAGAAGTTGGATTTTCTTTACCAAGCGTAAGTGCAGATATCGTTGCAGTTTCCCACGATCATTTTGATCATAGCAATCACAAAGCTATAAAAGGAACTTCTAGGAGAAAAGAGCCGTTTTTAATTAATTTTCCTGGTGAGTATGAAATTTTGGGAACAAGTGTATTCGGAATACATTCTTATCATGATGATAAGAAAGGGGAGGAAAGGGGAAAAAACACAATGTTTGTGTTTCATGTTGACGGAGTGAGTGTGGCTCATTTGGGAGATTTGGGGCAAAACCTTTCGGACAAGCAACTGGAAGAGCTAGATGGAGTAGATGTGCTGCTTTGTCCAGTTGGGGGAGTTTATACAATTGGGCCCAAACAAGCTGTTGATACAATTTCGACTATTCAACCATCGTATGTAATACCCATGCACTATAAAACCAGCAAGCATGCTGGGAAAGCATTTGCTGAAGTAGGCTCTTTGGATGATTTCTTGAAAGAAATGGGTACGACAGATGCAAAGAAACTTGATAAACTAGCAGTAAGCCCACTGAGTTTGCCTGAAGAAACAGAAGTGGTTGTGCTTACTTCATAAAAACTGCCCAGAAATTAAGGAATAAATTATGGCTGCGGGCAACAGAGTCCCTCCACATAGTATAGATGCTGAGGAAAGTGTCCTTGGAGCTTTGCTTTTGGATAGAGAAGCGGCGGCTGATGTGGCTGAATTTTTGAGACCTGAGCATTTTTATAAAGATGCGAATGGAAGAGTGTTTGAAGCCATGTTGGAGTTGTATAAGGAGAGAGATCCCATTGATATTGTTACTGTCGCAAATAGATTAAAGAAATCGAAGTCGCTTACTAAAGTTGGTGGATCTGTGTTTTTGTCTGAGCTTGCAAACAAAGTACCGACAGCTGCTCATGCCGAACATTATGGAAGAATTGTTAAGGATAATTACACAAAAAGAGAGCTGATTTCTTCGGCAGCAAGGCTAACTGAGAATGCTTTTGATGATAGTAAAGAAATAAAAGATTTGCTGGATTCTGCTGAAAGAGATGTTTTTTCTTTATCACAACAGCATCTAAAAAATGTCTTTATTTCTATAAAAGATGCTTTGGCGGAAAGTTTTGACAGATTGGACGAGCTTCATAAAACTGCAGGGGGCATGAGGGGGGTTCCTACAGGATTTGCAGATATTGATGATGCTTTGGCTGGCATGCAACCATCTAACTTGGTTATCTTGGCCGCTAGGCCTTCTGTGGGAAAGACGGCGCTAGCCCTTAATATTGCCCAGTATGTAGCAGTGCATCACAAGATGCCGATTGGATTTTTCAGTTTGGAAATGAGCAGGGAAGAGTTGGTTGATAGGCTTTTGGTGGCTCAAGCAAATATTGATGCGTGGAAGTTAAAAACTGGCAGGTTGGGCGAGGCAGAGTTTTCAGCTCTTTCTGATGCGATGGGTGTATTGGCAGATGCTCCAATTTACATAGATGACACACCTGGAATGAGCATTTTAGAGATGAGAACGAAGGCTAGGAGGTTGATGGCGGAGCATGGTTTGAAGTTAATCGTTGTTGACTATTTGCAGCTGATTCACGGGAGAAGAAATGCTGAAAGTAGAGTTGTGGCGGTGACGGAGATATCACAAGGATTGAAGAACTTGGCAAGGGAATTGAAGGTCCCAGTCCTGGCACTTTCTCAGCTATCTCGTGCAGTGGAACACAGGGGTGGGAGCAAGCAGCCTCAGTTGGCTGATCTTCGTGAGTCTGGGGCAATAGAGCAGGATGCTGACGTGGTAATGTTTTTATTCAGAGGTGACGATGAAGATAGAACAAATATAAAACTATCAATTGCAAAACATAGAAATGGACCTCTCAGGATGGTTGATTTGAAATTTGTTGGAGATAAGATAAAGTTTTATGGAATGGAAAGAAAGAGAAAGTAAAAGACTAGAATGTTGGGGCGAAACCAAAGATTAGGTAAACCAAAACCCCAGAGCCTGAAAGAAATAAGAAGAACAGTCCAACCTCGTTTTTGATGCGTTTTCTTTTGTGTCCTTCGTCAGCACCGTAGGCGAGAATGATAACAGCGACAATCCAAATTAGGCCTCTGGTAATAACTGACCAGACACTGTCTACTGCAAAAATTCCTTTAATTAAATCTGACATTTGATTTTTACTATACGTTAATTTGTATAAATCGTAAATGGTGCCGAGGGGGGGGGATCGAACCCCCACGGAGTTTAAGCTCCACAGGTTTTTGAGACCTGCGCGTCTACCAGTTCCGCCACCTCGGCTTGAATAAGTTGTATTGTATCAGATCTGGTGTGGGCGATCACTTGCCAGAAATGGGGTTAATTATGTACAATCCCAGGGTATGATTTCAGTAACAAAACTAAGAAACGGTGTCACATTCTTGTTGGATGGACAGCCTTTGAAAGTAGTTAAATATACTCACACACATATTTCCCGAGGATCTGGAACTATAAAAGTAAAGGTGAAAAACCTGAAAAATGGATCTGTTTCAGATAAAACTTTTAAAAGCGGAGAAAAGGTAGACGATTTGGATATTTCCAGAAAAAAGATGCAGTTTTTATATAAGGATGGAGATGAATACTTATTCATGAATGTTGTTGATTTTTCACAACTGTCTTTGGGAGAAAAGTCTGTTGGTGAAACAGGTCAATATCTAAAAGATGGAGAAGAGTACAATTTGGCATTTTGGCACAACCCCAAAAGTGATAAAGAGGAGCCTTTAGATATTGATCTGCCAATGAAATTAAACTACAAGGTCACGGAAGCTGCTCCTGGGGTCAAGGGAGACACTCAGGGAGCTGCAACAAAAGATGCAATTCTTGAGAATGGTTTGAAAGTGAGGGTTCCTTTATTTGTGAAAAAGGGAGATATGGTTAGGGTAGATACGAGAACTGGGGATTATGTGGAGAGAGTTAGTTAGATTATTTTCTTGATAAAAATATTGCAAATAAAACTACTGCAGCTTGTGGTATAAATCCCCATGGCCAGTCAAGTTTGGTGTGCCAAAAATGCTGAAGCCTCTTTATGGTGGAAAATGGGGGGAAGTCCCACTCGAATACGTGATAAGGTGCTTCTATCCAGTCTGGAAGCTGAGCTATAAACATGGTTGCCACAAGCACTTTCCAGTCTGTTGTTTCTGAGAACAGAGCAAGACCTATAGCGAATCCAACTCCAGCATCAAGCAAGGAGGAGTAAATAATCTGCCACTTGGTTTGAATGTTGTGTCTGGTATTAAAGTCCCAGTGTGGGAAGAGGTCCAACAGAGGATGAGAAATAAGTGCTGCAAGATAACCAACTTCTGGTGTAGAAGCGGCGCTGGCAATGATTGCTCCTGCAATTGCATGGGATGCTGCTAACATACTATGTTCCTTGAATTTTCCAATGTTTACTATGATACGGATAATAGTTAGTCTGGGCAAGTTGTGTAGTAGAATGGAGTTACTATGTTACCGGTTATATTTAAACTTGGTCCGTTTGTGCTGTATAGCTTTGGATTAATGTTGTTTTTGGGTTTTTTGTTTGGACTGTTCGTTGTTTGGAAAAAAACGAGAGAAGAGCACTATGAGGAGGAAGAGGTTTTTGATGTTTTGTTAAATGCTTCTTTTTGGGCAATGGTTGGTTCTAGGATCTTGTATTTGCTGATGAATGCTGGCTCTTTTGGGTGGGATGTAATTTCTTGGTTTAATATTTTGGGTAGACCAGGGTTTGCTTTGGTGGGAGGCCTGTTCGCTGGAGGGGCAAGCTTGTTTTTTCAAACCCAAAAAAGGAAATGGGATTTTTATGAGTTTTCAGATTTCGTGGTAACAGGGCTGTCTCTAACATTTGTTTTCGGATGGTTGGGTTCATTTTTGAATGGAAGTAGTTTTGGGTTGCCTACGGAGTCTATTGTAGGAATGAGGTTTGTGGGAATGTTTGATAAAAGACATCCTGTGCAACTTTATGCACTGGTTTTGTATTTTTTGTTGTTCATATACCTTATGTGGGCAGAAACAAGATATAGAACTTTTGAATGGTATAGAGCTGGAAAGAGCGGAGTTAGAAGTGGATTTTTGCTGTTTAACTACGTACTTTTCTCCGGATTAATTGGGGTAGTTATTTCTGTCTTCTCACCTTCTTCTTTTAGTGTTTTGGGCGTATCTGTAGATGTGTGGTTGTGGGTTACTATGTCTTTGTTGGGCATTGTGGGATTATATATAAGAAGCGGAAGAAGTTTTTCAAAAGATGTCAAACAAGCATCAAAAGGAAAGAGGAGGGAGAGGGTGGAGAAGAGAAGAGAGCGCAGAAGAAGAGGAAGACATACTGATATTGGGCGCGATATTTTATAAGAAAGGAGCTTATACATGAACCAAATCGTGAAGTACCCAGCCAAAGTTTTACTGCCTATTAAAAAGTTTTTAGAAGATCGTCAAAAGAAGCTTTTAAAGCAAAAAGAAGAAATCAAAAAAAACGATCCAATAAATGACGCGGATAGGTTAAACTCTGCAGCAACAGATGCAAGGGCTGCTGGTAGATTTGGTCATGAGAGATCTGTGGCAGTAGGGTCTGAGCTTGATAAAATGCTTATTAGTGTAAAAAAATCATTAACAAAAATTAAAATTGGAAAATATGGCCTGTGTGATGAGTGTGGAGGAATGATTGACACCGACAGATTGGCAATAGACCCATCAGCTCAAAAGTGTGTGAATTGTGCGAAAAAGAAAAAATAAACTAACTCATGAAGGTAAATACGAAGCTTTTTTTATTTACGCTTTTTTCGTTGATTGGTTTGGATCAGGTAACTAAGTACTTTTTTTATAAGCAAATAAACTTTGGTGGAGTATTCGGTGTAGGACAGGGGTGGTCTTGGGTTCTTTTGATGGCAGCTTCCTTGTTCGTTGTTTTGTTTTTCTTTTTAAACTCTTCAAATAAATTTGAGAAGTGGGGATTGGTGATAATAATGTCTTCTGGAATATCAAACATGACAGATAGAGTAATAATGGGTGGAGTGAGAGATTTTATATATTGGCCAACACTTGATGTATATGGAAATTTTGCTGATTTGATGTTGTTTGTTGGGGTGTGTTTGGTGGTTTGGTCTTATTTTATGACCTCTAGGGTACAATAAGGACATGAAAATTCAGGTTATTTTTGAGGACAATCATATTCTAGTGGTGAATAAACCACCTTTTTTAGTGGTGAATAGGGCAGATAGTGTAAAAGAAAAAACAATTCAAGATTGGGTTGATGAAAGTTTTGACTATGAGCTGGCTCATGATGATCAAAATAGGAATGGAATTGTTCACAGGCTAGATAAAGATACTTCTGGAGTAATGCTTTTGGCTAAAACTCTTGATGCAATGAAGGAGTTGCAGCGACAGTTCCATGATAGAGAAACAAAGAAAACGTACCAGGCGTTGGTGCATGGAGTATTTAGTGCAAAAGAAGGTACGATAAGTTTGCCAATGGGAAGAAGTAAGTTTGATAGGCAGAAGTTTACTGTTGAGGTGGGAGGAAAGATGACGGAGACGCACTATAAGGTGGTAAAGGAATTTGAAAAAATCAGTGACAAAAAACTAATGGTAAAAGGCTATCAAGGTTTTTCTTTGGTTGAGCTACATCCAAAGACTGGAAGAACACACCAAATTAGAGTTGTACTAACACACCTTCATCATCCAATAGTGGGAGATGGTAAGTATGTGGGGAGAAAGCGGTCGAAAGCTGATGTTAGGTGGTGTCCTAGACAGTTTTTACATGCACTTAAACTGGAGTTTTCTCACCCAGATACTGGTGATAGAGTAGAGCATGAAGCGCCATTAAGCGATGATCTTAGTAGTTCTTTAGCTTTGCTGGTTTAGGAGTTTGTTTGATATGAGTAGTGGATTTTCATTTAAGTTGGATAAAAAAGTAAAAAATTCTAGAGCGGGACTGTTAAAAACTCCTCATGGAGAGGTGAAAACTCCGGTGTTTATGCCTGTGGGTACGGTGGGGTCTGTGAAGTCTTTAACTAGCGAGGACGTGGATTCCATAAACTCTCAAATAATATTGGGAAATACGTACCACTTATACCTTCGCCCGGGAGAAAAGATTGTGGAAAAGCTGGGAGGGATTCACGAGTTTATGAGGTGGAAAAAGCCAATTTTGACGGACTCTGGCGGTTTTCAAGTTTCTTCTTTGGGATTGTTTAAAGAAAAGGGCGAAGTGAAATTGTCTAAGGTGGATGATGATGGGGTAAGTTTTAAATCTTTTTTAGATGGAAGCAAGCATAGGTTTACTCCGGAAAAAGCAATTCAAATTCAAGAAGACTTGGGAGCGGATATAATCATGGCCTTTGATGAGGCCACTCCAGACAGAGGTAAGAGATATGCGTACGAGGCGATGAGGCGAACTCATGATTGGTTGGTTCGTAGTAAAAATGAATGGGAGAGGTTGGAGAGTAAAAAAACAAAATTACCTCCCCAAACTTTGTTTGGAATAATTCAGGGTGGAAATTATGAGGAATTTCGTAGAGAGTCTGCAGAATTTGTTATTTCGCAAAATCTTGAAGGTGTAGCAATTGGCGGAGGCTCTATTGGAGCGGATCCTGAAGAAACTGAAAAAAATATTTCTTGGATTAGAGATCTTTTGCCAGACGACAAGCCTATTTATGCGATGGGGGTAGGAGTGGGTCCTATTGATGCTGTGGAAGCTGTGAATAGTGGGGCAGACATGTTTGATTGTGTAGCGCCTACAAAGCTTGCAAGAAGCGGATACTTATATCACGGAAAGCTATTTGGAAAGCCGGGGAAGTTCAAGTTTGAAAGTGAATACAGGAAAGCTAGAATTGATATTAGTAAAAAAGTTTTTGAGCTCGATCAGACACCTCCTGATGAGAATTGCGATTGTTATACATGTAAAAAGGGCTATACAAGAGCGTATTTAAGACATCTTTATAGAACCCGTGAATTGCTTTATTACAGACTTGCAAGTATTCACAATTTGCGAACAATGATAAGAGTATGTGAACAGATGAGAGAAGTAATTTTAAACTCTTGATTTACCTTCTTGATATCCGGTAATTATCTTTTTAAGATGAATAGTATGCCTGCCAAAAAGAAAAGAAAAACGAAAAAAGTTTCTAAAGAGTATTTGTGGAAAAGACAAAAGACTGAAAAGAAAGAAAGGCAGAAAAAAAATGGCTTTCGGACTACTGTTTTTTTTGCGTTTTTGTCTATTTTTTTGATTGCAGCCATTTTTGTATTTAGAATTTTTAATAGTGGAGCCTGGAAGGGCGAGCAAAGATTTAATGTGGTTGTTGGAAGAGAGGGGGGGTTTGTTACGTTGATAAGTGTGTCCTCTAATGAGCCTGACGTGTTGATGTTTGAAATGGATCCGGATGTTATGGTGAGTACGGTGCACGGGTATGGGCAGTACAAAGTAGGTTCTTTACTGAGGTTGGGTGAAATAGAGGAGATGGGAGAAAACTTGTTGATTAAATCGGCACAACAGACTTTTGGATTAAGAATCCACGGCCATGTTTCTGCTGATGGAAAAGTTGGGGGTGATCTTAGGAATTATTTACAAAAACTTGTTCGCCCTATGGCTTTTTCTCTGGTTGGTAACCCGATTGGGGTAATGGATGTAGTCCGGTATGCTCAGAGAATTTCGGGACTAAGAGAAGATCAGATAGAGCTAATACCCATACATGAGTCTTCCTTGGCGTATACAAAAACACTCCCAGATGGTGGTGAAGTGTACGAGTTGGACTTGTTGCGTTTGGATGGATTTTTGGAGGGAAGGGCAATTAATATGGTTTATTCGAAAGAAGGCTATGGTGTGGCAGTGCTGAACACGACTTCGCATTCAGGACTGGCATCGTCGCTTTCTAGGATTTTGTTGAATAGTGGTGTTTCAGTGGTGAGTGTAAGTGAAAATCAATTGGGATATGAGTCTTCTAAAATTGTGATCAAAAATAAAGATTTTATGGATTCTGAAACCTTTTTGATTTTGAGTAATTTATTCGATGATTTTGAGGTTGAGGTAGGAGAAACTGAAGATTTTAGGGCAGATATAGTGGTGCTTTTAGGAAAAGACTATAAGGAGTATTTATCTGATAAACCTGAAGAAAACTAGTGGAAAGATGCGTGATTGGTGTTTTTTGAAGATTGCAGGATTTCTCTAATAAAAACTAATACCTGCCTGTCGCTTGAGCTACAAAGGATAGTTTCGTACTTATTTCCCGTTTCTATGAGCTTCCTAATATGGAAAGATATGTCATCTGGGAGAGCGCCAATATATTGGTCGTCTTGAGAAAATACACAAAGACGACCCTTCTTTACTTTAAGATCGAGTAATTCTCCAGAATCTAATTCATGAAGAATGTTCTTGTCCGCAACCCTTAAGAGTTCTACTTTTTTTGTTTTTCCGGGTTCTTCAACAAATTTTGATTTTATTGTTTTTGAGCGACGATTTTTACAACCGTTACTTAGTTTCTGTATTTGTTTTGAGGCGACTGGGTTGTATTTATCTAGAGAGAGAACTTTCTTGTAGGTTTCTTGAGCTTTTTTTAGATTTCCCGTGTGGAAGTAGGCTTTTGCTAGTCTATTTAGAGCGGGAATGTTGTTTGGGAATTCATCTAAGTATTCGAGATTATATTCAATGGCGGGTTCCCAATCTTGGCTTAGAGCAGATTTGATGGCTTTGTTTTTTAGGTCTTCACCCATTTTTGTAGAATATATTTTTAATTTCTATCAAATACTTCTAGGCAAAAAATAAACCAGACTTGTTTATCTGTCAATACTGATAAAATACACATAGGCTTATTTAATAGACTACTGAATTTGTGAATGATAAAATTCCCCTATAAACACGAGATATAACTTTGTTTTGAAAGGGGAGCGTATGAGTGGTCACAGTAAATGGAGCACAATAAAACATAAAAAAGCTGCTACTGATGCAAAAAAAGGTAAAGTTTTTAGTGAAATATCCAAAATGATTCGAATTGCCGTAAAGCAAGGGAAGAGCGGGGATCCCGATCAAAACCCTTCTTTGAGAGTGGCAATGGATAAAGCAAGACAGGCAAACATGCCAAAAGACAACGTTCAACGTGCCGTAGATCGAGGGCTTGGAGTTGGTAAGGGTGGGCAAATAGAAGAAGTTTTATATGAGGGTTTTGGACCAGGAGGGATTGGGTTTATGGTTGTAGCCCTTACGGACAACAGACAAAGAACTGGGGCTGAGGTGAGACATTTGTTTGATAAGAATGGCGGATCTTTGGGGGGTCCTGGATCGGTTTCTTATATGTTTGAGAGAAGTGGTAATGACATTACTGTAAAGGTTCCAATGCCTTCGACTGATGATATAAAGGAAAAAGTTGAAAAAATGGCCGAATTACTTGAAGAACACGATGATGTTGAGGAAGTGGTAACAAACGCAAGTTAATATATGACGAAAAGAAGAAAATTTGTTCTAAGCTCCTTGTTATTGTCTCTAGGTTTGTTGGGGATTCAATATATTGCGTTAGAGTATAGATTCCTAGCTGTTTTTGTATTTTTTGTTGCTAGTTTTTTGGTTTCGACTGTAGCGTTGCTTGATGATTTGAAGGGAGTTGAGTGGTTTACTATTGTGCCTTTTCCGGCCATATATGCTGCCAGTGTAGCCCTTTTCTACTTTCTTCTTCCAGAGGCATGGTGGGCAAGAGTTTTTATCATGACTTTGTTTGGTTTGGGTATGTATGCAATTTATCTTACTTGTAATATCTTTTCTGTGGCGGCCGTGAGAACTATTCAATTGTTGAGAGCTGCCCATGCAGTAGGGTTTTTGTTGACTTTAGTTACTTTGCTTTTGATATTTAACACAATTTTTTCTCTTAGGATTTCTTTTTTATTGAACGGATTGTTGGCTGGGGCATCTACGTTTCCTCTGATGTTAACTGGTTTGTGGTCTGTTAAGCTTGAAGAGAAAGTTAGTCCAATGATTTGGAGGCAGGCCGGATTTATTTCTATTTTAGTGCTTCAGTTGGCCCTAGCAGTGTCACTTTTGCCATTTTCGGTATGGGTGGCTTCAATAATCTTGGTAACTGTGGTTTATGTGGGTCTTGGTTTGCTTCAGCATGAGATATCTGAGCGATTGTTTCCTCAGACTCTTCAAGAGTATTTATCTGTAGGGGTGTTTGTTCTTTTGGCTGCGATAATAGTGACTCCTTGGAAATAATTTCCTCAAGTACAATCTTGTTTTCCTCAAGTGATTTGTTTTTTTGAAAGGGGAGTGGTTTGGGGTGTCTTTGGAGGTGCCTCGTGGCTTGAATGAATAAATAAGCTGATTATGATCAAGAAAACATTAAAGATTAATTAATTTGTTTATTTGTTTTAATGCATTGCACTCATTTTTTTACACAAACAAAAGAAGGGAAGTGGCGAGTACAAAATTACAACACAGCAAAGTAGAGGAGTGTCCTATAGTTTATATGTCCTATAACATTTCTTTTCACGAAGGACTATAAGTTTTCACAGGGACAATCCTTTCATGTGTACGTATTTAATAAAAATAGTAGATCGTAGACTCCAGGGGTGAAGTACATAAAAAGAGCCATGTAGCGCTCCTTTTACTCCTCTCTGGAGACTCATGCATGCAAGAATTGTGGATAACTCTCTCTACCAGGCTAAATGATATAGTTTGTTACACATAAATGATATAGTTTGACCCCCAAATTCCTCAAATTTTCCCTCAGGGTCCTCGGGGGGGATGAAGGTAGGTATAAAACCCGAATAAAGAAATTAATTGAGTAGAAGTAGGAAGAGTGGAATTATTTTGATTTATTTAAACACAAAAAAGAGGATATATATCCTTAAACGCCCACAATGAAGTAATTTAGTTAATTAATACCTTCCCCAGCGAATATGTGTGCATGTTTATCGAAACGCTTTCCTGATTGCTATAATGTCGCACAATAATACTTTTACGACATGTAGCCTAGGGACGGAGAAGGGGCTTATTTTGCACCACTAACGGAGGAAATCGTTTGGCATTAACTGAATAAAATGCATAAAGGAAATAAATTGTTTTGTGACTTCCCTTTTTTTGTGGCTTACTCATTTTTTTCATTTTGTATATAAACCCGAACACTTTTTGCCTTTTTGGGAATTTGACATATTTGAAACCCTCACAACATCACATTACTTGTATTGAAATTGATACAAACTGCGATATACGGGGCAAATGGTGTCTACAATGCATCATTTGAATGAACAATGAATCATGTTGAAAATAAAAAGCCGGTTTTGGGCCATTAGAACGCGTCTTAGCCTGGTAGAACCCCTTATTTTAAGGGTTTAGAGGGTGTTTATAAGCTCTTTTAGTGAAAAGTAGTTATCTTCGTGGTTTTCGGACGGTTCGTTAATCGCCCACACATCGTCGCGGTCCCTAAAAAGCGAAAGCGCTTCTTTCAATTTTTCTTTGGTTGGAAATATTCCATCAATTTCAAAATCTTCGTTGGTAATTCCGTGATGAGTGTCAGTTCCGTTGTATGGCGACACTAAAGTATTTATATGCAGTAGTTTTGTGTAAGGTGCGAGTTTAGAGGTTTTATCCCAAAGTGATTTCCATAACTGGTCTAAAGGCTTTTCGAACTCTTCGGAAAATGTATGGCAGAAGTCATTTGTGATACTGATGTTGTCTTGCGTGGCTCGCTTGAGTAGGTTTTGTGAGGTCATTGCATAGTAAGGCTCAGGTTTATGTCTGGTATCTTTGTTGTGAATCTTGGCAGGAATTGTTTCCACTAGGAATAATACGCCTTTGTCGGAGGCGTAATTACTAAGATGTATGAGTGATTCTTTTTGGGCTGTATCAGCGTCTTTTTCAGACACTTCAAGACTGTATTGATCAACATTAAATCTTAAAGTTTTCATGTCTAGTCTGGTCAATTTCCTGGCTCCAGCATGAATGTTTACATAGTGACATTTGTTTTGGGCTGCAACATCAATGCATTTTTCAATTAGCTTGATGGATTTTTCTTGAATCTCTCCAGGATAAGCAATATTTGTTTCATACGCTTGATCAACCGCCCCCCAATAATGAAGCCCAGAGTTTATTCGGTTTTTTTTGAAGAATGTAAAGTAGTTAGAATACCATTCGGGCTTATCGATTCTATACCAAACCTCACAGTACTTAGCGCCGGTGTTTTCTAGGCGGTGTAGGTCGTTTTTTGGTCCAAGTTTTATTCCGGGTTTGATCATAATGAATATTGTATGTTTGAAAAGATATTTTTTCAAAGATCTTATGTCGCACAATATCTCCCCTATCAAGAAATAAATATATTGCGACATGAAGACGTAATAATCTTAAATAAATTTTAATAAATTTATTCCCTATTCATAAATCTTTTATTCAATTGTGCTCCTCCCCTCTTTGGATGTATGTGTATACAAAAAAATTGTTTGATGGCGTACAATGGAGTAGAAACTGCCTATGATATTTAAGAAAAATAGAACGAACTTCCAACTTTTATGTAGTGAGTATGTAGGATTTGTTGCTTTAGGTGACCTTTGTTGTGGGTTAAGTCTCCCCTCCTTCCCTGCAGGTTCATTTGAAAATACTCTAGGACGTTACATTTATTTGTTATAGGATCCAATGAATTTATTTACTATATCAAAACACATCACTAACACCAAAAAAGGGCCGATAGATCAGTCCATCAATATGGAGGAGTATGTTGGCAGATAATTATAAGGAGTGCTAATGGCCGATAGTAATAGTTTGATACACTTAATTACAGACTACCTCGAGTACCTAGAAGTTGAAAGACAGGTCAGTCAACATACGGTAAGAAACTATGCTCACTACCTTACTCGCTTTAGTGCGTGGTTTGAAAAACGCGGATATAAGGACATAAAAAAGCTAGACCTTAAGATGGTTCGAAAATACAGAGTTTACCTATCTCGTCTTACTGACGAAAAAGGAATTCCCCTTTCTCGCGTGACTCAAAGTTATCATGTCATTTCCCTTCGTGGTTTTTTGAAATGGTTAATAAAAAATGACTACGATGTGCTGGCTCCAGATAAAATTGACCTTCCAAAAACTGAAAGCAAGTCTCTTAAGTTTCTTGATCAAGATCAGGTAGAAAGACTTTTGAATGCTCCTAGCATATCTACCGAACGAGGACTGAGGGACAAAGCAATATTGGAGATGCTCTTCTCCACAGGCCTTCGTGTGTCTGAGTTGGTTTCTTTAAACAGAGATCAGATAAACCTGAAAAGACGCGAATTTGGGGTAATAGGAAAGGGCAAGAAGGCCAGAATTGTGTTTTTAAGCTCTAGAGCAGTTGAGTGGATACAGAAGTATTTTGATATGCGCGAAGATATGTGGATACCAGCTTTTGTTCGCTATACTCGCACAAAAGCTGAACCTTACGATAAAGGTGAAGAAATGAGGCTAAGCGCTAGGAGCGTTCAGCGGATAGTTGAGAAGTATAGAAAGAAGGCAAAGCTGCCCGTAAAGATCACTCCGCACGGCCTAAGACATTCTTTTGCGACAGATATTCTATCCGGTGGAGCGGGGCTTAGAGAAGTTCAGGAAATGTTAGGACACAAAAACATTTCTACCACGCAAATTTATACTCACGTAACTAATCCTCAGCTTCGAAGTGTTCATGAGAAATATCATAGTGGAAACAAATAAGTTTCGAATGTGTGTAATTATTATGTTAGATATTTTTAAGATTGGTCTGGTATATTAGGAAAATGTCAGCAAATCCGGAGTATGGACCAAAGTTTTTAGGAAGTCTTAGGAGGTTTTTTGATGTAGACCCTGAAGCAGAGGAAAGGGCTGAAGCTGCCATGAAGGAGGGAGCTTCAAAATCAAATGTTTTTCGTATAGTTTCAGAAAATAATGGTTTGCCAAGTACTCATGCAACTGGAAGTAAGTATAAAGACGGAGACTTAATAGGTTCATAAAAAAGACGCCCTTACGAGCGTCTTTTAAATAAAAGTTTTAATTTTTTATTCTTGTTGACCGACTGATCCAGACCCACTTACATTTTGTGATACTTTTGGACTTCCTTTATAGGTAACGTCTCCAGATCCCAGTGTATTTATATCTAAGCTTTCATTTACAAAAACTTCAGCATCTCCGGATCCAGCTATTTCTATGTTTGCAGAATTGGCTTCAAGCTCATATGCGCTATAGTTGCCAGATCCTACAATTTTTACTTTTGTGGAATCTGAGCTACCCATTAGAACAATATTTCCGGAACCAACTATTTCAGACTCAATGTCGAGAGACATTACTTCCATCTTAATGTTTCCAGATCCAGCCACTGTTAGCTTTAGTTTTTCTGAAGCAAGTGCTTCCTTGGACCAAACATTGCCAGAACCTGCGATCAAAATAGTATCGATGTCTTTTGTGGTGGTTACCACGATTTCTGTTTTTGAATCGAACAAGTTTGTAAATTTATTTTTTGTTTTAATAAACAACTTTTCATCTTCGACCCCAACCTCGATGTTTTTTAGATCCTCTTCGCTAGCCTTTATGGAAACCTCAGATTCCTCTCCCCTGACTAGGGTAACGGTTGCTGGGTATTCAAGACTGAGTTTGCTAAATTCATCTACCGTCATGTTTTCTGATGCGGGTTTTGTAGAGACATCTATAGTCTTTAATCCAGGTAGTTTTGGTAAGTATGGAACGTATGTGGCTATCTGGGGAACTGAATATAGAATGATTGCTGCAAAAGTTCCTAGAGAAACTACAGCTACCAGAAGACGAGAGATGACGGATTTTCCCATAATATGATTGATTCCCGAAAGAATAATTAGAACGGGCCAGAATTTCCAGAGACTACCCCAAACTTCCCAAGGCACGATACCAAGGTTATTGAATAGAAAAATAACTCCCAAAAACACCAAAAATAACCCCCCCGTAATGTCTCCAGTGAAAGGGCCGCAGAAGGGTTTAGATTTTGTTTTAGCTTTTTCGTTTTCTGTGGTCATTTTATTTCCTCGTCATAACTGATAATCCAAGTGCTACCAAGAAAAGAGGCCAGATAAAGTCAAACTTAATCCTCCACAACCCTAAGTTGTTTAGAAGAAAAGCTACTCCAACAAGGATGAGAACACCCCCGCTTATAAATCTACCGTTAGTCTTCGAAACTCCTTTAGCAAGAGACTGAGCTTTGTCTTTTAGCTCCTCTGTGTTTTTCTTTATATATTCATCGGAATCAAGTTTGACTGATGATTTTGAGGGAATAAATATCCACATCATTACATAGGCCACTAATCCAGATCCGCCCATCATAGTAGCTAGAATAAAGAAGAGTCTTACTATGGTAGGATCCAAGTCAAAATATTCTGCTAATCCAGTACAAACCCCTGCTAACACTTTTGAAGATTCGCTTCGATAAAGTCTTTTTGGTGATGATTTTTTAGCCATAATTTCTTTGTAATTACTATGTGTTAATTATAACTTAATTTAAAAACAACCCATCGAATAAACGACGGGTTGTTTAACTTACAACTAAACTGCTATTCGGTATACATTAACCAGGTTCCAGTTGCAGATTTGACATTGTCTGGGCCATACGCATTGTTAAAAATAAGTTCTCCCCCTTCTTCCAAATAGAAGGATGGGAACCAATAATACGCACTCTCATCGTAGTCAGACCTAAAGGAAATCATCCCATCTTCCAAAACAATATCACTTGCTGTTTCCGTTCCAGCTGATCTCTTTCCAGTTCCATAAGGCTCTTCTCCTGGGCAAAAAGTCAGCTCGAATGTGTGCCAGTATCCACCATTTCCGTTAACCGTACTAACATTCAGTTCATATACCTCACATGGATTACTGTGAACTACTAAATTACCACCAACTAATGCCTTTTCCTTATAAGCTGGAGAATCCCAACTCCACCAAATCATATCTCCATCGGTAGCAGGAGTTCCACCATCAAATACTTTGACGTAAAACATATCTCCCTCTCTAGCTCCAGCCTGACTATCATGCGTAGCCATTCCCTCAAACCATCCATCATCTCCCATTACTCTTACATCAGTTACATCAACATATATCTCTCTTAACATGAGGCCTTTGCCATCAGTCATCCACCAATGAAATTCACCTTTAGCATCCTTATCGCCATATGCTTCATGAGCATTAAACTCAGCATATCTCATGTTTTCATCGCCTCTATCTATTTCAATAGATCCAGTTATCTTTTCTCCTGACGTTCCATTGTTTGGTGTATTAGTTGGCTTAGCAGCCATTGCTGGCATAACAATTGCCAATAAAACAACTCCCGCTAACAAACTTGTAATTTTTTTCATTATGTACTCACCCCCATTCACGAAGATAAATATGATCTCAGAATAGCAAAATTAGAGATGTTTGCAATGCAGTGTGTATTAGATTCCTGCAGAGGACTTTTTTAAGAAAAATATTATTCCCAAGAGAAGAAAAACAGCTAGGCCAATGTATATAGAGTACATTAGGTTTTTTTCTTGACTATTTTTGGTATAATCCCTCGACATGAAGGAAAATTTAACTCCTGACATTTTATTGTTGGCTGGTGGTGACTTAGTTCGTGATGAGGGTGTATATAAACACCTTAATCAAATTAATGGAAAGCCAATTATTTCCAGGGTATTGAGTGCTTTGGATGCTTCTGAAACATCTGGTCAAGTTTTTGTAGCAGGTCCCGAAGAAGTATTGGGCAAACAAACAGATCTAATGGAAAAAAGTTGTGTATTGGTTGGTGAGGGGGGTAGCTTCATGGGCAACTTGAAATTGGCTTTAGATAGGCATGAGAAAACAGGTAGTTCTGATGAGATATTAGTCGTTTCGTCTGATCTTCCGTTTTTAAGGCCTGAAACTATTGATTGGATTTCAAGCAACTTTCCCGAAACAGATATTGGAGTTCCAATCGTTGGAAAAAGTAATGCAGACTTATTGATGCCCCACAGGAAATACATGTATTGGCCAATGAAAGATGAGTCTTTTGTTTTTGGAAATGTGTATTCAGCGAAATCAAGTTCTTTAAGAAGTTTGTCTGTGCCCGTAGTAGACGAATATAGGGCTTCGCAGGCTAGCAGCATGTTAGTTACAGGAATTCAAAGAATGTTGTATTTTGCAAAGCTTGGAAATGCTCCCCTCTTTTATTCTATTGCCGCTAACTATGTTTCAAAAACAATACAAATGATTGAGGGCGTAAAGGAAGCAGTTCCCTTGTCTAACTTAAGAACTAAGAATGATTATGAAAAGGTGTTGTCTAGAACCTTGGGGTTAGATGTTGGCTTGTTTTTGAGCCCTGCCATAGATTTAATATTAGATGTAGATGCTCCAGGTGATGTTGATGCATTTAATTCAAAATTTGCAATATATTCTGACATCGTTGGCGGTGTTGGTTGGTAGATAAGTTCTAATAGCATCCCACACGGAGTGCGGAATTTTTTCATATTGATTGTTGTATAATTTTGTCATGAATCCATATCTTTTTGCTTTACTCGTTTCCTTGGGAATAAACACTCTATTTTTTATCTTTGCTTATGCATTTAAGACTGACAAGTTTACAGATTTTACTTATGGCATGACTTTCATATTGCTGACAATATATTTTTTAATTAGTACAGGCACTTACCACTCTTTTCAAAATCTTCTTTCTTTAATGGTGATCGTTTGGGGAGTCAGACTTATTGCTTACTTATTAATTAGGATTCTAAAGATTAAGAAGGACAAAAGATTTGATCAAATGAGAGAGAATGCTCTAAGCTTTTATAAATTTTGGTTTTTTCAGGGAGTTGCAGTTTGGGCAATAATGCTTCCAACTATATATGTTCTTTTAGAAAAGAAGGATATTGGAATAGTGCCTTGGATGGTAGTAGGTATGCTAATTTGGGCATTGGGTTTGATAATCGAAACGGTATCTGATTGGCAAAAGTTTGTATTTAAAAACAATAAGAAAAATAAAGGACTTTGGATAGACTCTGGTCTATGGAAATATTCAAGACACCCAAATTATTTTGGTGAAATATTATTGTGGTGGGGATTGTTTGCGTATGCCTCTCCCCTTTTGAGTGGTTTGGGGTGGTTTACTATAGTAGGACCCATGTTTATTACGTTCATTCTTATGTTTGTAAGCGGGATTCCTTTATTGGAAAAGAAATATGATGAGAGGCATAAGAGTAATAAAAAATATCAAGAATACAAAAAAAGCACAAGTCTTTTGGTGATATTTCCTAAGAAAAAGATTTAGACAATTTCCCAAGACTCGATTTCACCAGGGATGATGGTAAATAAGGGGTTTAATTTGATTTCTTCTATTGTCTGGAGTTTTTTGTAACCTGAGGAATCTCTTAACTTTAGCTTGTTTTTTAGGTGTTTGAGTTCATAATCTACTTGCTTGGTAGTGACTTTGATTTTACTTATTTTGTCTATATAGATAAGTTTACTTTTATCGAATTTATAACTTCGATTAATGGACTCTAAAAATATTTGATGGAGATAATAGTTGATGGCATTTTTTGGTGATGAATGTGATTTGAATCGGATAAGCTGAGGGTGTTTGGTGTAGCCTTTAGTCTTTCCTTCGATTACATTTTTGGCTAGTAATCCTTCTCTCCAGACGGCAAGAAGGCCTTTCGTGTCTAAATATCTGGGATGAAGGCTCCAAAGTCTCATGCGTATTGGCTTTAAATGTTTATGAAAATTTGGAAATTATGAAGTAAGAGACAAGAGAAACTAAACCTCCAAGGAGTGTTCCCCAGATCATGTCTACTATGGTAACCAATACTGGCCAGTCTTTTATGGTAGCTAAGTTGGTTAAATCATAGGTTGAGTAAGATATTAGACCTAGAAGCGCTCCTAAAAGGAGTGCTTGTATCCACGATCCCTTCTCTAGAGATGGGGCGATAGCAAAAACTACTAATCCCACGACAAACAGTAAGTAGAAAAGAGCAGCTGCAATAAAATTGACGTCTGATTTCATGAGAAAACCGATGTATTTTGAATAAAACTTGTTTGCGATAAACACTAACCAAACGGCGTCTATGGCTAGAAAGATTGGTAATGTGATGAAGTATTGTTTTAAAAACATGTTATTTATTTAAATATGTAACTGATAATTGTAGAACAGTGGCAAAAGATACCCAAAGTAAATATGGTATTTGAATAAAGGAAATCCATTTTGCGTGTGGATATATTGCCTTCATTGCCCATAAAAGGGTGACTAAAACTAAAATGATGTCAATGGCTGCTAAAAGATTGTTCTTTAGTCCAAATTGCAGAGTAGTGAACAAAAGATTGAAGATAAGATTAAGAATAAATGGGAGAATGATAATAAAGGCAATCTTTTTTTGGGAGAATAATTGAAATACTCTGAAAAATGAAATTGAAATAAGGATGTAAAGAACTGTCCACACTGGACCAAACAACCATGATGGAGGTGCCCAAGAGGGTTTAATTAACTGTTGATACCATTCATAGCTTTGCATTATTTTCTCCCCATTAATCTAATAAGTTTATTGTACTTGAAACATCTGATTTGCTTCAAATGATGAAATATAAGTTACAATAGCATCCCACACGGAGCACAAACACTTTTATATCCCTAAAATACTACTTAAATGCTAGATTTTTTTAGGAAGAAGAACACTATTCCCAACAATAGACAGAGAGCTAGGCCAATGTACACAGAGAACATAAGATTTTTTCCTTCTTTGTTAGATGGTTTTTTCTTTCTTGTGGCAATAATTGGGATAAATACCGCTACCCAAATAGGGACAAGAGAGCCAGAACTACTCCCCCCTCCGGCACCCCCGTTTTTCTTAAATAGAAAAACCGCAGCCCCAATCAAAATTACTTGAAGACTTACAATTATTAAAAGAATTTTTTTCTTCGATATTATTTTTTTGTTTTCTTTCATATGTATATATTATACGATTTCTTTCTTTTTATTTATTTAAGCTTGCTATCTGTCCGAGTGTATATATACTGGGAGGGAGTATATATTATTTATTTGTGTGGAGGTTGTTGTGAAACACCTAAAATGTAACGATGTAAGCCCCGAGGGATCTCCAGAATGTCCTTTTATGGCAGTTGGTGAGACCGACAAGGAAGTAATTGACAGAATGAAGCAACACGCTGGTGCTATTCATGCGGATCTGATGAAAGATGCAACTCCTGAAAGCATGGCAGAGTGGGACAAGATGGCTCCTACAAAAATAACAGAAGCTTAGTTTAAAAAAATAGTTGGATATTTCGTAGTTTTTTTGGGTGTGCTGTTCCTGTTTTGAGTGTTATTATTTTCTTATGTCCAAGAAAGAGAGACGCGCAAAGGGAAGGAAAGCGGAGTCTCTTTTTGCCAAGCTGGTAGCTGGCACCTATTTACAGGTTGATCGAAATCCCCCATCAATAAGAGCAGAAGAGCCCGTAGATGTAGGTAATGGAAAAAAGAAGTCTGTTACCCATCCTGACTGTGTAGTTAGAGATCCAAAATTTGATAGAGAAATGTTTGTGGAGGTAACTAGTGGTAGCGGAGATAACGGACATAAAAAAGCTCAAAAGAAAGTTGCAGATGCTGCTGGTGTAGAGAATTATGAATTGGTAAATGGCGCAGACCTTGACGAGTTGGTGGAGGCATCAAGTCCGGGGAATAGATTGAATTTATTGCTTAATTGGTTTAATTGGGATGATGACTAGAAGCTTGGAAGAATTGTGTAGGGGTCTGGGGTAGGTTCTGGCTCTGTGGGTGTAGATGTTTTAAGAGAGCAAGCTGATAAAAGCGCGCTAAAGATGAGAATTGTAATTATTTTTTTCATATGGTTTAAGAAATTAAGATTTCAACAATACACTTGATTCTTTGGTTGGCGCTAATGTTTTCTTTTTTGCGAACTTCTTTTTTTATGGGTAGTAAATAAATTCCTTCTTTTTTGTCTGGAAAGATAGATGTATTCCAAGTGGTTTTTCCGACTGTGACTTTTACGCGGAGAGATCCCCATCCTCTTTTTAGATAATTGAATTTTTGAGAAATGTCTTCTGTCTCTTTTGGTGGTATAGAAACAAAATGCCACCCTGCGTGTGTGGGGTATATCCAGACTCTTGTGCTTAGTTTGTATTCGTTTGGTTTCATTTTTTTAGCTGTTGAGAAAGTTCAATCATTTTTTGTGATAACTTTAGCCTTCTTTCATTCTCTTCTTCAAGTTTGGGATTTAGTGTTACATAGATTTTTGTAAAAGAATTAATATTTGGATCTATTTTTTTAGCTCTTTCTTCCAACCATCTGGAACTGTTCTCTTGATTACCATTTTCAATTAATTGTTTAAGTTCTTCAGCCAACTCATCGTCTGTTTGAACATCTTCATCTGATCTTTTGATTATTACAATTTGTTGGCCTGTTTCGTTCATATCAATTAATGCTTTCATGTAGTCATTTGTGGTTTGGAGAGGATCTTGCCATTCTCCAAGCATAATTGCGTCTTCAGACTTAACCAAGGCTTCATGAGTAATATGTATTGGATTTTCCGCTCCGTCTTCGCTCACAATTCTCCTTTAAGATATTTTTGTCTTAAGTCTTCTGGGAATTTTTCGATGGCATACCTAAGCATAGTTCGGGGCATGGTTTTGTAGTGTTTCTTTAGAAACCCTTCTTCCATTTTTTGATCTTTTTTCCCCACTTCGCGAAGAGCCCAGCCAACTGCTTTATGGATAAGATCATGATCGTCTTTGACTAATATTTCTGAGATTTTGAGAGTATCTTCAAATTGTCCAATATTGATAAACGCGAAGGTAGAAATGACGGAGATTCTTTTTTCCCATAAGTCTTTTGATTTTGCTAGTTTGTAAATAATGCTTCTATCTCTTTCTACCAGATGTAATCCAATTACTTTGTGACAGCTTACGTCTACCAAGTCCCAATTGTTGATATATTTGGTGTTTTTGAGATAAAAGTCATAGATTTTTTGTTTTTCGTCTTCTTCGCCTTTTTTATATTTGAGCACCAAGATCACGAGCCCCACAAATCTTTCTTCGTGAAATTTTGATTTAAGTAGAGCTTGAATTTTTTCCAGTGGAAGTTTGATGTATTTTTTGGCAACTTTTCGGCTATTGGGAACTTTGATTCCTAGGAATATGTCCCCTTCTCCGTATTCACCAGGACTGGTTTTGAAAAATCTTTGATAGTCTGGAACCTTTTTTGGATCTGCGAATTTTCGAAGGTCTTTTTTGAGATCTTGGAGCATTTTACTTTTTGTGCCAGTCAGTTTTTGGTTTGTAGTTGTAGTTTATTTCTGATCTTTGCTCATGTCTTTGAAAACCTAAAGTTATGAGTTCGTTTACAAGTTGCGGATACTCTATTCCTGAAACTTTCCAGAGCTTGGGGTACATACTAATACTAGTGAATCCTGGCATAGTATTAAGCTCGTTTAAGTAATGACGCCTTGCTAGGTTGTCGTAAAGAAAATCTACACGAGCTAGACCTGAGCAACCCAAGAGTTCGTAAGCCTCTAGGGCGGTTTGTCTGATTTGTATTGACATCTTTTCTTCTAGTTTGGCTGGGATAACCTCTTTGCTTTTGCCGTCTATATATTTCGCATTGTAGTCATAAAAATCGTTACTTGGAACGATTTCTCCCAATACTGAAGCTTTTGGATTGTCATTGCCCATAACAGAGCATTCAATCTCCCGAACATCGGGTATGTTTTGTTCTACTATGACTTTTAGATCCAACTTGAGAGCTTCTTCTATGGCTTCTTTTAGCCCCTCTTTGTCGTCTACTTTGGATATCCCCACACTACTTCCTTGGTTTGCTGGCTTTACGAAAACTGGAAATTGAAGACTTTTTTCTATTTCGGAAGTGATGGCCTTTTCTTCTTCTTTCCATAGGGCTTTTGTGAACCAAAAATACTTTGGAATAGGAATATTCATGGTTTGGCAGATTTGTTTTTGGACGACTTTATCCATGCAAACTGCTGAAGCTAAAACGCCGCAGCCTACGTAAGGGACTTTAACCATTTCAAACAATCCCTGTGTGGTTCCATCTTCACCAAAGGGACCATGAAGTACCGGGAATGCAATATCAACCTTTTTTAACTCTTTGAATGGGTCTACCTGCTTTCCATTTTCATCTACCCACGTGTTGTCTTTTTTTATTTTCAAAGGCAGCGGGGCATATTTTGATTTGTCCAAGTTTTGAATAATAGACTTTGCAGATACAATGCTAACTTCGTGCTCGGTGTTTGTGCCGCCAAAAAGAACTGCTACTTTTTTTTGTTTCATTTAGAAGATTTTATCATTTGTGCTTATTCAATCTAATTAGACTAAATATTGAACTAAAAAATATTACGAATGACATTACTAGTGCAAATGAACTAGCAGAGTAAACATCGATGATGTTTCCAATAAAAAAGGCAGTAAGAATATATGGAAAATTGCGGATCATGTTGTATGTAGATATTGTTGTTGATCTAACATTTGATTGAGTGTTTTTGTTTATTACTACACTTGAAACATTATCCATAAGAGTGAAAAATGATTGTCTAAGAATAAGAATAATTCCTCCAACATACAGAGTAACAATTGGTGAAACAGCAAGGGTTAGTGCAGATAACATGGCTATGTATAGGAATTTTTTTGTATGTTCAGATTTTCCTAGTATTTTTGAGGTTGATTGAGAGGTAATTGCAGAAACTATATAAATAATTGAGGCAAGTGCGCCGAGTTGTCTTTCATTAAACCCAAACTCTAGCGCAAGGGAACCATCTATAAATTGATAAATAACGAATGTGAGAATAGATACAGAAAGTAATGATTGGGTAGGTATTTTTGCTTTTTTATTAAATAAACTCTCAAAACCTTTTATAGTCTGCTCTTTATAGTTTTTCCAAGAAAATTTTTCGGTATCTGTTTTTGGTTCTACTAGAAACGCACATATTATTGCTGCAACGATAAAGAAGACCCCTAAAACAATAAAGGGTAGTCCTGGTTGATGTGCATACATGTAGCCACCTACAACAGCAGATAGTGCAAAGGCGACGTTTCTGACAGTGTTCGTATTTGACACAACTTTGTCATATTTTTTGTCTAAACCCTCATCTTTTAAAGAGTCGTATTGTAAAGCTTCCAGCGTTCCTGATCTCAATGCTCCTCCTATGGCGAGGATGAAGAGTGAGACAAGTAAGTGGTTGAATTGGGTTGCTGTTCCCATAATGAAGCTAGCAAACGCAGAGAAAATAAATCCAATAATAAGTGTCTTTTTTTTGCCGAATAAGTCGGCCAATGCGCCTGTGGGGATCTCAGCCAGCGTGAGAGCAGTAAAGGCGGTTGTTTCAAGGATTCCGACTCCTGCGTAGTTTGTAAATTTGAGATAGTATAGAAGCCAAATTCCCAACCAAAACCATGAGCTATCTAAGTATGTAAGTAGATATGAAAGTTTAATATTCTTCATTAGGGAATTTTATCATGTTGATGAATGGTAAAATTGACGGATGAAAACAAAAATATATTTAGTTAGGCATGGTGAAGTAGAAAATCCAAAGGACACCCATTATGGGAGAATGCCTGGCTTTTCGCTGAGCAATAAGGGCTTAATTCAGGCTAAGGAAACTGGAAAGTTTTTAGAGCAGTTTTCAATTGAAAAAATATATTCGAGCCCACTTGAACGTGCGGCTGAAACAGCAAGTGAGATAAGCAAGAATCTTTCTATTAAGGTGGAGTTGGTAGATCAGTTATTGGAAGTCCATAGCAAATGGGATGGGACTCCTAGGGTTGAAATGGCTAAAAGAGATTGGAATTTATTTGAGCATCCCGATGGAGCTTTAGAAACGATTGAGGATTTTTTTGAGCGAGTGTACGGTTTTTTTCTTCTAATAAATGAAAAACATGTTGGAGAAGAAATTGTTGTTGTTGCTCATGGTGATAGCGTGATGATTCCCAAAGCTAGATCAAAGGGAGTGTCTTTTGAGAACATTCATACAAGCGATGTGTATGCAGAGTACGTGTCCTACGCGGAGGTTCATGAGGTGTTGATGGGAAAAGATGATTTTTCTATGAAAAGTATTTTTATTCCAAAGCAATGATTGATAGGGTTGAATTTTATAATGCAAAAAAACTTTGGGATAAGGCGTACTCAAAGCAATTATTGAAGGGACCTTTTTTTCAATATGATTGGCACAGAATATGGTTTGAAACTTTGGGCACAGACTATGCTCCCTTAACTTTGGTTTTTGAAGATGGTGTGGTTTTGCCATTGGCGCAAAAAGAAGATGTTGTGATTTTTTCTGGGGGCGATGAGACTACTGATTATAACGATGCTGTTGGAGATGAAAACTTGAAAGGGAGAGCGTGGGAAGATGCTGTGAAGTTTTTGAAAAATAATGGAATAAAAAAAATTCAATTAAGAAATTTACCTGAAGGAAGTTCAAAGAAGTATTTTGACTCTATTGATGCAAAGGTAGAAAAAGAAGATAGCACTCCCCTCTTCTCTTTGCCGGACTCTTGGGATGTTTATCTGATGAGTCTAAAAAGAAAATGGCGCAAAGAACTAAAGAGAAAGGTAAACAACTTTCATAGAGATAACGAGATTGTAGTGTATGAAGAAAAAGGGTCAATCGATTGTTTGATAGGACTAATGAAAAAAAATCCAGACAAGGTTGAATTTTTTGAAAGACCAGGAATGGAAGAATATTTTAGAAGCATCTATGAAGCTTTTAAGTCTCAAGCGAGACTGGAATGTGTGAGCGTTTCTGGAGAGCTTGCAGCGACGATATATTATTTTGTAACTGAAGATAGCTATTTACTCTATAACTCTGGTTTTGATAAGTCTAAGTACGATAGCGCAGGGTTTTATTTGAAGGCTATGAATGTTAAACGAGCAATAGAAGAGGGCATGAAAGAATACAACTTTCTACAAGGTGAAGAGAGATACAAATACGAGCTTGGCGGTCAGGATTTTTTTGTATATAAAGTGAACTTTGATTTGTAGCTATTTTCCTTTTTGAAGTGTTTTCCAGTGGTATTTATATAGAGGAAAACCTACTACAACCATCGCTATAGCATTTGCAGCTTGGCTTTGCCTTCTAGACTCAAGTTCTTTTTTGTGGAATTGTTCTTGTTCTTCTTTGGAGATTTCTTGGCCTTCTTCTTCAACCATTCTTGGTCTTGGATATTCTACGTGACTATCTGCTTTGGTGAAGACATAAGATTTTAGTCCAAGATCTAGTATGCTGATTGATCCAATGACGGTGATGAATATTCCTACAAAAGTAACGAGGTACAAATATATATTTTTAATAACGTTTTTGTCTTTTTTTGTCATGTTATATCACCCCCCATCTAGTTTGAGTAAACCACAGTGGTTAGGAATTGGAAATAGTTCTGATTTTTTGACCTATGTATCAGTCTCAAATTTTTGTGATGTTTTTTAGCAGAGAAAGAGTGTGTCTGATAGGATTTTTATGGGTTTTTTATGTGTGTAGCAATTATTCAACCAATTCTCTTTTTGTAGATTCGGCTAGGCCCGTGAGGATAGTGTATATTGCTGTATTTGCTAGCTTGGAATGTTTGTAGAGATTGCTTTTTGTTTTTAAATCGTTTGATATGAAGACTGCTTTTTGACCCGTATGTGGTTCTTTTATTTCTGAAACATCTACTATCGTAAGATTCATACACACCCTGCCAATTATTGGGCAAGCGGTATTTTCTATAGTAAAGAAACCCCTATTGGATAGTTTTCTGTCCACGCCGTCGTTATATCCTATTGGAAGAATGGCGATAGTTCTTTTGTTTGGGGCTATGTAGGTGCCATCATAACTAACTTGGTCACCTTTTTGAATTTTCTTTACTTGAATAATATGAGTTTCTAGCTTTAGAGCAGGATGTAAGTCCTTGGATTGTTTCAGGCCAACCCTATATCCCCTGCTGATTGAGGTGTAGCCATAAAATCCCAGCCCTATTCGGACAAGATTGAAGACGTCTTCTTCTACGAGTGTTGTTCCTGCTGTGGCGCTCATGTGCTTCCATTTGAAGTTGAAACCATTGTGTTTAAATATTTTTAAAGCCTCTTTAAAAACGTTTACTTGATGGTTGGTGTAGGATCTATCTTTTACATCATCAGCCTGTGAAAAATGGCTATATATCCCTTCAAAGTTTACATTTTCCATTTTTTTTGCTGCCCTGATGAATTCTGGAATTTGCTTTAGCTGGAGCCCAAGCCTATTCATTCCGGTGTCAATTTTTATATGAACAGAAATGCCTGGCTGATGCTCGTTTAGTATTTTTAGAGTTTCTAAATCAAAGACTGGAATTGAGAATGGAAGTTTTTTTCTTGTTATGAAATTTTCTGGGAAAGTATAACCAATAATAAGGATGGGTGTTTTAATTCTTTTTTTTTGAAGTTGATAGGCTTCAAAAAGACTATCTACACAAATAAATGGGGGTTTAATTTCTTGATCAACATACTTTCCCACCAGTTGAATTCCATGACCGTACGCATTGCTTTTGAGCACTGGAGCGACTAGTTGATTTTCTAGCTGGTTTTGAAAATAGTAATAGTTGTGCTTAAGGGCAGACTTGCTGACTGTTATTTGATTTAGATTTTTGTATGGTTTTTTAAACATTACATGTAGTCTTCTTTGAAGTATTCGATTACTTGGGGAAAATTTAGATACGTATCTGCATTTTTCTTTATTCTTTTAATAAAAAGACCTGAGAATAGCGAAACTATTTTATAAAATCTGGAAAAACTTTTTGTTTTTTCTAAATTAATGAGCCTAGTGTTGCTCCACATCTCAAGCTGATCTGCGTCTTGGACTATTTGAGAATAAAGTGAATATTTTTGATTTAGCCTTCTAAAAGGAAATGCGTGAGTGTGATTGTAAACGGCCTCTGAGAGGAGATATCTATCTGACTCTATTAGGTTGAACTGCTTAATTATGTCCGGGAGCATTGCTTTTAAGTACTTGGTTTCTTTCATCCAAGTAATAAGACTGTTTCTATGATTAATGTAGTGAATGTCGTGAAGATAGCAGGCTGCCTGGAGAAGATTCAAGTCGATCTCTTTTTCAATCTTAAGAATATTGACAATTTTTAAAGCATTTCCCCTGACCCTATCTAAGTGTTCGAAGGTGTGCATGTTGTCCATGGTTTTTGCCATGGTTTCTTTTGCGTATCGCTTTACAGCAAGGAGCTGTTTTTTTGTCATGAAATTATTGTACCAAGACTATTCGGGCAATTCTTCTTCACCGTTATCTTTTTTAATTGCAGCTGCGGCTACAACCCCATCATCCTTTTTGCTGAATCTCATAAGTATGACTCCTTGTGTAGGTCTTTTAAGCTGAGGAATATTTTTGAGCGGGAGTTTGATCACTTGGGCTTCTTTGGTGGTGATGAGAATTTGATCAAGGTCTTGATTTGCACTGAGTGCTGAGGCGACGTTTCCGGTTTTTTTAGTAAGATTTGCCACTTTCACACCTTGTCCTCCCCTATTTTGAGTTGGGTATTGATCGAATGGGGTTCTTTTTCCGTACCCTTTTTGAGTGATGATTAATAAGTCATGGAAAAATTTTCGTCTTTTGTCCGCGGGCTTATCTGGCTTGGGATCGAGTCTTCTAACTGCCATGACGTAGTCTTCTTTTTTAAGAGAAATACCTTTTACCCCTTTAGTATCTCTTGAGGTGGGTCTGACCTGATTTTCACTAAATCTAATTGATTTTCCGAAGTGAGTGATTAGGATGATGTCGCTGTTTCCGTTGGTGACATTACCCCAAACTAATTCATCACCATCATTTAGTTGAACGGCAATAATACCGCTTGTTCTGATGTTTTGGAATTTGCTGACGGCAGTCTTTTTTACTAGGCCTTTCTTGGTAGCAAGTGCAATATATTGGTCCTTTATCTGATCAAGTTTGGAGCTAACAGTAATGACACTTTGAATGAGTTCATCTTGTGCAATATTGATAAGGTTGATGACGTTACTACCTTTTGCTTGTCTGGATCCTTCTGGAAGTTCGTAAACTCGCAACTTAAACACCTTTCCCTTATTGGTAAAGACAAGCATGTTGTCGTGGGTGTTGGCTGTTAGAATTTTTGCAACTGGGTCTTCCTCTTTTGTTTTCATGCCAGTGACACCCTTACCACCTCTTCTTTGGCTTCTATATGCGTTGACAGGCATACGCTTGATGTAGCCTGACTCTGTAATAGTGACGATATTTTCTTCTGAGGGAATCAGGTCTTCTTCATTGAATTCACCGAGTTTTGATTTGACTAGTTTGGTTCTTCTTTCATCTTGGTATTTTTCTTTGGCCTCTTTTAGTTCTTCAGCTACTGTTGCAAGAACCTTGACTGGATTATTTAGGAGGTCAACGAGGAAATCGATTTTGGCTTTGATGGCTTTGTATTCATCTTCAATTTTTTGTCTTTCAAGAGCAGCTAGTCTTCGAAGTTGCATGTCTAAAATTGCGGTAGCTTGAATCTCTGAAAGTTTGAATTTTTTTATTAAGTTTGCGCGAGCAGTATCGACATCTTTAGATTTTCTAATAGTTTCAATAACTTCATCGAGGTTGTTTAAGGCAATAAGGAGTCCTTCTAGAATGTGGGCTCTGTGTCTGGCGGCTATAAGTTCGTGCTGTGATCTTCTGGTGATGACAAGTTGTCTGTGTTTAACGTACTCGGACAATATGGTTTTTAGGTTCATGAGTTGTGGAGTACCGTCTGAGTTTAAGGCAACCATGTTGGCTGAGAATGTGTCTTGTAATTGGGTCTGTTTGTATAGATTATTTAGTACAGACTTTGGTCTACCATCTCGTTTCAGATCAACAACTACGCGCATTCCTTCTCTATCAGATTCATCTCGTAAGTCTGATATTCCGTCAATCTTTTTCTTTCGAACAAGATCTGCAATTTTTGCAACTAATCGAGATTTATTTACTTGATATGGAATTTCGGTAATGACTATATGGAAACGACCTTTTTTATCTTCCTCTATTACTGCTTTGGCTCTTTGAACAATTCTTCCTCTTCCTGTTACATAAGCTTCTCTGATGGATTCCCAGTCGTACATGGTTGATCCAGTTGGAAAGTCTGGCCCGTTTATGTGTTTTAGTAGGTCATCTATGGTAGATTCAAAATCAAAATCTCCAAGGAGATCTTTTGGTTCTGCTTCTGCTACTTCCTCTTCAGTTTTTTGTTTGGATTTAGTCTTTTCTATTTTGGCTGAATCAATTAGATCAATAGTGGCATCTATTACTTCAGAGAGATTGTGTGGTGGAATTTTGGTAGCCATACCAACTGCAATACCATCCCCTCCCATTAATAGAAGGTTTGGTAAGTTGGCGGGAAGAACTGTGGGTTCTTGCTCTGATCCATCAAAGTTGTCTCGAAAATCTACTGTGTTTTTGTCTAAATCAACAAGTAGTTCGTTGGTGATTTTGGATAGCTTTGCTTCGGTATAACGCATGGCAGCTGCGGAATCTCCGTCGACGGATCCAAAGTTTCCTTGCCCATCTATTAATGGGTAGCGAACGGAAAAACTTTGAGCTAAACGAACGAGCGCATCGTAAACTGCTGTGTCTCCGTGTGGGTGATATTTTCCCAGTACTTCTCCAACGATCCTGGCACATTTTTTGTATGAGGCATTACTTGTAAGACCAAGGCCTTTCATGGCGTATAAAATACGTCTATGAACTGGTTTTAATCCATCTCTTACGTCTGGAAGAGCGCGGGAAACAATAACAGACATAGCGTAATCAAGATATGATTTTTCCATTTCTTGCGTGATTTTGACAGGTTTTATCAAACCATAATCAGTTTGTTTTGGAGTCGAATCAAATTGCGCATCTTCTTCTAGCTCCTCTTCAGGATTTTGATTTTCTGGTTGGATGTCTTTTGGTTTATCTGTCATTTTATTTACTTAATGCCTTTTCTATCGCTGGGGCAATTTCTTTCTTTCTGGACATTTTTGATCCAATGTCTAGAACGTTGTTTTCAACATTGCCTCCAAAAGCTTTTTGAGCAACTTCTTTTTCCTCGTCTCCAAGAACGAGAAGTTTTGTGTTTACTTTTAAAACATCTGTTACTGCCACAAAAAGAAGTTGAACATTTTCGTCTTGTTTTACCTGATGCATGGCTTTTAGGAGATCTTCTTTTTTATTTGAAATAATCTCTTCTTGTTCAACAGTTTCAAGTTGATCGATGAATGTTTTTTGATCAAACTCAAAAACCTTATAATCGTTTTTTACGATTTGTTCGTCTGATAGGTTGCTAATGTTTGACTTTGCTTTGAATATTTCTAATGTGAAAGACTCAAGGTCTGTTATTTCTGCTATTTCTGCCAATTCTTTTCCAACCTCTTTGTCTTTTGGGGTGCATGTGGCAGACTTGAAGCCAACAGTGTCAGATAAAATTGCAGCCAACATAAGACTGGCCAGAGTTTTATCTGGAGCAACATCATTTTGCCTCATAAGGAAATAAACGATAGTAGCTGATGACCCCCAAGCTTTGAACGTTAGATATATGGGTGAGTTGAAATTAATATTCGCTTTGTGGTGATCAATAATATCGGATATTTGCTCAGGGTTTAAGCCCTCTAATCTTTGAGATTCTTCGTTGTGATCAATCAAAACTACCCTGTCTTGTGAGTCGATGTCTTTTGATGTGATGATCTGGGGCGCTTGAACATTGAATTTTTCTAAAAGATATTTTGTTTCAGGATTTATTTCTTCCGTTATGACAGGGGTAGGATTTTCGTATCCAAAACAGTCTTTTTGTTTATATAAATATGCAAGAGCCATAGGAGCTACTACTGAGTCTGTGTCTGGTTTTCTGTGGCCAATGATATAGGTTTTCATATGTTTTCCTTAAACGTCTAGATCTGCTAATTTTGCATGAGTTTGAATGAACCTTCTTCTAGGCGGCACGTTGTCACCCATGAGCGTGGTAAATACTTGATCCGCGTGGGAGGCGTCGTCTATAGAAATATTTTTGAGCATCCTGGTTTTTGGATTCATCGTAGTATCCCAAAGTTGTTCAGGGTTCATTTCTCCTAAACCTTTATATCGTTGTACTCCTATATTTGCAGCTGGATTCTTTTCTTTTATTTCTGAAATTGCTTGGTCTCTTTCTTCGTCTGAGTAGACGTACTTTTCGTTTTTTCCGTGGTACACCTTAAATAGTGGAGGCATAGCTACATATAGATGTCCTCTTTCTACAATGTCTTTCATGTGTCTGTAAAAGAAAGTAAGAGCTAAGGTGGTAATGTGTTCTCCGTCAACGTCGGCGTCATTCATGAGGATGATGCGATGGTATCGAAGCCTGTCTGGGTCGTAAGTCTCTCCGATGCCGGCTCCCAATGCAATAATGAGGTTTTTGATTTCTTCTGAGGCAATAATCTTGTCGAGTCTAGCTCTTTCGGTATTTAGAATTTTTCCTCTTAGTGGGAAGATGGCTTGGTTTTTTCTGTCTCTACCTTCTTTTGCACTTCCTCCTGCCGAATCACCCTCAACGACATATATTTCTGATTTCGCAGGGTCTTTTTCTTGGCAGTCGGCTAATTTTCCTGGAAGTGAGGCGCCTTCTAGAGCTCCCTTTCTAATAACAGCGTCTTTTGCTGCGCGGGCTGCGAGTCTGGCTTTTGAAGCTAGCAATATTTTGCCAACAATGTTTTTGGCATCTTTTGGATTTTCTTCTAAGAATTCTAGAAAGCCTTCCTTGCATACTTTGTATACAGCAGACTGGGCTTCGGAGTTGTTGAGTTTTGCTTTGGTTTGACTTTCGAATTGAATGTCATTTGCTGACATTTTGACAAACACAACTGCAGTTAGGCCCTCTTTTAGGTCTTCTGAGGTAAATCCTTCTTTTTCTGTTTTTACCAGTCCGTTTTTCAAGGCATAGTCTTTTAAACTTCTGTTTAGTGCGCTTCTAAATCCTGTGACGTGAGTTCCGCCATCGTAGGTGTTGATGACGTTGGCAAAAGCTTTAATGTTTTCGCTGTAGCTGTCGCTGTATTGCATGGATACTTCAACACCAATATTAATATCATCGACTTTGGCTGAGCCAGTGATATAGACAGGGTTATGTAGGGATTTTTTATTTTTGTTTAAATGTTCAACAAGTGATTTGATTCCGCCTTCAAAATAAAAGTGTTTTTCAGTATCTAAAGATTCACTATATACATGAAAATAGAGACCTTTTACTAAGTAGGCTCTTTCTCTAATTTTATCGATGATGGTTTTGTATGAAAATTTAGTGGTTTGTTTGAAAATTGTTGGGTCGGGAGTAAAAGAAGTTGAGGTGCCTTGGGTAAGGTGAGGTACGTATGTTTTAGATAGAGAATTAGTCTCCTCTTTTTTGTTGAGAATTTTTACTTTATATAGTGGTTCGCCTATCTTGTATTCTTGGCAGTAAATTCCGTCTTCTCTTCTAACTTCAACTTTACAGTGAGTTGAAAGAGCATTTACAGCAGAAGATCCTACTCCATGCAATCCTCCAGATGCTTGGTAAGCAGTTTCTTCAAACTTTCCTCCAGCATGAAGTTTGGTCATGGTTATTTCCAAAGCTGAAACTTTTGCAGTTGGGTGAATATCTGTGGGAATACCTCTTCCGTCGTCGTGAACAGATACGGAGCCGTCTTTGTGCAAAAACACATAGATGTTTTTAGCATAACCTACAAGCGCTTCATCAACTGAGTTGTCGACAATTTCTTTTACTAGTTCATGAAGCCCTCTGGTGTCAGTGCTTCCGACATACATTCCAGGGCGTTTTCTAACGGGCTCTAGGCCCTCTAGGACTTTAATATCTTTTGCGGTGTATTGTTGTTTTGTTGCCATAAAAAATAAATACCCCTTCGTAAAGGGCATATACAACTATATCAAACGATCCATCGCGAGTCTAGCCATTAGATGGTCATTTGATGAGACTTTGTCTAAGCAGAGGAATCCTCCTCTGTCTATGAATTTTTATTGAATTTTTGAAAGGTCTCCATCAAGAATAACAGGGTCCACTCCAAGAATTTCTTCTTTACTTGGAATATCTGGAATTTGATTGAGAAGGAATATTTTTTTGTTGAGGAATAAAGCCAAACCCATTTCCATAAGAGTGTTGGGTCCGATGTAATTCGGCACATCGTCTTTTTCATAGTTTGGGATTAGTATGGCATCTGACCAGGTAATTTTAACAAAGTGATCGCGCATAGCTTCTCTATTTATATCCCACACCCAACGATCCTCGTTTTTAGCAGTTTTTCGGATAGAGTCGTATTGCTTTTGAGTGAGTAGCTCACCTTCTTGGTTTTTGATTTCGATCTGAGGGACTTTAACAGCATGTCCGATTTTCTCAAGATTTTTTTGAAGTTCTAGCATTTTGTTTAATTTAGCCATGCTACCGCAAATGGTTATTTTCATATTTTCAAGTTTCCTACTATATTACTTGGGTGTATTTTATCAGGAATGAGAGTTTTTTTAAGAGAGGTTTATGAAAAAATGTTCAATGGTTAAGCGAGGATCGACGTTTTGTTGGATTCTTAATAAAGATTTTTGTGCAATTTTAAGGTTGTTTTTTATTTCGTTTGTTGGGTTTTGATAAAGCATTTTTCTAAAAAGTTCGATGGCATTTTGAAGAAGTATCTTTGTTTTGTCTTTGGGGTATGCATGCTCTTGAGCTATTGAAACTTTTTGGGAAACAGAAGATGACAGTATTTCCTTATACGTTGTTTTAAAGTCATTTGAGTTATCAACCTTTTTAATTTCTCGCTTGTTGCGATGAATTTGGCATCTGGAAATTACGGTAGGAAGGAGCTTGTCAGATGATGTTGTAGTGAGGAAGATAATACAATTTGGAGGCGGTTCTTCGAGGGTTTTGAGCAGGGAGTTTTGGGCTGGAACTGTAAGTCTTTCCGCGGATTCGATATATACAATTTGATAGTCTTTTTCGAAAGGCTTTTTTTGTAGAAAAATTTTTAGGTTTCTAATGGCTTCTATTCCGAGAGATCCTTCATCGTTTGAAATAAAAACGTCTATTCCACTTTTAATTTCTTGTGGAGAGATCTGGCTTGCGATTTCGAGCGCTTGTTTTGAGGGCGAGATTATTAGATGTGAATGCATAAGTGATTGGATTGTAGCATGGCGTATTGCATTTATTGAGTGAATTAAATACACTGTTTTTAGCAGAAATTAGCCGATAATCGGTAAGTTTTTGTTGTAAATATGGATCAAACACCTGCCCAGAATCCAAACCAAAGCAATAATGATGCTGTTCCTGCAAGCCAGGTTGATGCAGTAAATGATGTTCCCGTAGAGCCTGTTGGAAGTTTTTCAAACGATCTTAATAATCAACAAACTGAAAGCCCCCAGGATGTAGTTGAACAATTACCTAAATCTGATGATGGGGAGGCTTTAATTCAAGAAATTGATGAGTCTGGAAATGTAAAGCCTGTTGACAAGACGACTGGCTCAGCCAGTTTATTGGATGGTGATGCTGGAGTCGAGAGTGAGAAAAGCTCGCCATCAAAAAAAGAGCAACCTTCTAATGGGATATCAAGTTCTAGTGTGTCAAACTCCATTTTGGATGTTCTTCATAAAAAAGAATTGATATCTGATGGTCAGTTTGAGGAGCTTAGAGTAGAAAGTGCTAGGACCGGAAAGCGAGCTGAAGATATTTTGTTGGAGCAAGGCCTAGTGTCAGAAGATGCTTTTTCCCAGGCAAGAGCTGAGTATTTGAACGTTCCATATATAAAATTGGCAGAAGTTGCTGTTTCTCCAGAAGCCCTTTCTGTTTTGCCGGAAGCTGTTTCTAGAAGATACAAAACTCTCCCCTTCTCTGTCGACAATAAAAACAACACTCTTTCTGTGGCTATGGTAAATCCGTTGGATTTACAAGCGATTGACTTTGTTGAAAAGAAAACAGGAATGAGAGTTGTTCCTCATTTGGTAACAGAATCTGATATGGATCTGGCTTTTTCTGAGCAGTATGCTCAAACCCTATCAGGAGAAGTTTCAGCAGCATTAAAAGATACCCAAGAAGCAACTAAAAGGACAATCGATGTTACTCAGTTAGGGCAAGTTATTCGAGAGGCTCCTATTGCAAAAATTGTTGAGACCTTGCTTACTTTTGCTCTTCGGTCTCGCGCGAGTGATGTTCATATCGAACCTCAAGAAACAAAGACAAGAGTTCGTTATAGAATAGACGGAATTTTGAGAGAAAAATTAGTTCTTCCATTGAAAGTGCATGACGCAGTAGTTTCAAGAATAAAGATTTTGGCAAGACTTAAGATTGATGAGCGTCGATTGCCTCAAGATGGTCGTTTTAATTTCACCGCAAACAATGAAGAGGTTGACCTTCGTGTTTCAAGCTTACCAACTGTTCATGGAGAAAAAGTTGTGATGAGGTTACTGAAGAAGACTAGTGTTGTTCCAACCCTTCCAGACCTGGGTCTTAGGGGGCGAGCTTTGAAAAATCTTGAAGATGCAGTTCTTGTTCCTCACGGAATTGTTTTGATTACGGGGCCTACTGGATCTGGTAAAACAACTACTCTTTATGCAATTTTAAGTAAAATCAACACTCCAAAGGTGAACATTATTACTTTGGAAGATCCAGTTGAGTACGAAATGCCTGGCGTGAATCAGGTTCAAATAAATACTACTGCTGGACTGACTTTTGCCTCCGGATTACGAAGTTTTTTGAGGCAAGATCCTAATGTAATTATGGTAGGAGAGGTTAGAGATAATGAAACTGCGGATTTGGCAATTCAAGCATCTCTGACGGGTCACTTGGTGTTCTCTACTCTGCATACAAATTCCTCAGCCGGAGCGCTACCTCGTTTATTGGATATGGAAGCTGAGCCGTTTTTACTCGCATCTTCTATGACGGCGATTGTGGCCCAGCGTGTTACAAGAAAAATTTGTGAACACTGTAAGGAAGAATATTCTCCAGAACAAGAAGTTATAGATGATATTAAGGATGTGTTGGGTTCTTTATATGATGGATTTGTAAAGCAGAAGAAAATAAATGGAAAGCAACCTACCCTATTTAAGGGCAAGGGATGTTCTGAGTGTGGTGATTCTGGTTATTCTGGGCGAATTGGAATATTTGAAGTGATGCCTATTACAAACTCCATAAGTAAATTGATATTGGAGAGAGCTCCCGCATCCGCGGTTGAAGAAGCAGCTATCGCTGAGGGAATGATGCTAATGAAGCAGGATGGTTATATGAAGTCCCTTGAGGGAGCAACAACACTTGAAGAAGTGTTGAGAGTGGCTGAGGTGTAATTATGAATCTTGGATCAAAACTATTACAAATGGTGGTTGATAAGAAGGCGTCTGACCTTCATATGGTGGTTGGAACTCCTCCAACACTAAGAATAGAAGGGAGATTAACCCCAGTTGAGGGTATGTCGTTGCTGACCGTAGAGCAATCTACTGAGTTTGTGCAATCTCTACTAACTCCAGAACAAAAAGAAATATACGCGAACAATAAAGAATTAGATTTTTCTTACCGTTTTGGAGATCTGGGAAGATTTAGGGTAAATGTGTATCACCAAAAAGGCAGTCCTGCTGCTTCGCTTCGTTTGATTCCACCAAAAGTTCCAACAATAAACGAATTAAGGCTTCCTTCAATTGTTCATAATTTTACTCAACTAAGACAGGGACTGATTTTATGTACAGGTCCAACTGGTCATGGAAAATCGAGTACTTTAGCTTCAATTATTGAAGAGATAAATCAATCGAGAGCTGAGCATATTGTTACTATTGAAGATCCAATTGAGTTTGTATATTCTCCTCAAAAATCAATTATTTCTCAGAGGGAGCTACACAATGATACTCATTCTTGGGATGTAGCGTTAAGAAGTGCTTTGCGCGAGGACCCTGATATTGTTTTGGTGGGAGAAATGAGAGACTACGAGACAATTGCTGCTGCAATAACTGTGGCAGAAACAGGACATGTTGTTTTAGCTACACTTCACACGAACTCTGCTGCTCAAACAATTGATAGAATAATTGATGTTTTTCCAGAACATCAACAATCTCAGGTTAGGATGCAGTTATCAAACTCCTTAGAAGTCGTTTTATCACAAAGATTGATTCCAACTGTTGAGGGAAAGAGGGTTCCGGCTACGGAGGTTCTCCTTGGAAATTCGGCTGTGCGGAATACTATACGTGAAGGGAAAAGCCATCAGATTGACAATATTATTCAAACCTCTTCTGAGGTGGGAATGATGACGTTGGAAACTAGTTTGGCGTATTGGGTGAAGAATGGAACAGTTTCAATGGATGTTGCAAAAGAACACGCGTTAAGACCTACTGAATTGGTGAGACTAGTTCAATCAGGAATGTAAGATGATCATATTTGATTATGTAGCTAAAAAAAAATCCGGTGAGAAAGTTAAAGGTAAAATTGAAGCTAATTCTGAAGCTCAGGCGTTGGGACAGTTGCGATCTCGTCAATTAGTAATAATCTCTTTAAAAAATACTTCAGAACCCTTGTTTGGGAATCTTCTTTCTGGAATGAGCAAGATAAAAAGCAAGGACATTGTTACTTTCACTCGTCAGCTGGCTACAATGATAAATTCAGGACTTCCCCTCACTCAAGCCTTAAATGTTTTAAAGAATCAAGGAAATGTAGAGTTTGGGAAGATCATTGATGAAGTGATGAGGGATGTGCAGGGTGGAATTTCTTTAGGTGACGCAATGGATAAGCATGAAGCTTTTTCAAAGGTATATGTGTCTTTAATAAGAGCTGGTGAAGCTGCTGGAGTTTTGGATAATATTTTAAATCGATTGGCAGACAACATGGAGACCCAAGAGGACTTTAAATCAAAAACAAAAGGAGCCTTGGTTTATCCAATTATCGTTGTTATTGGAATGCTTTTGGTGACATTCGTGATGATGGTTTTTGTGATACCAAAACTTACTGTGATGTATGAGGATTTTGGGGCAGACTTGCCTTTTGCAACACAAATGCTTATTAATGTCTCAAAATTCTTTTCTAAACTGTGGTATGTGTTTATTTTGGTGGCTGTGGGGGGGGTTTATGGTCTTATGTCTTGGAAAAAAACTAAAAAAGGCCAGAAAAAAGTAGATGAATATTTATTAAAAATGCCAGTTTTTGGAATGCTTCGCAAAAAAATAATATTAGCTGAATTTTCAAGAACGCTGGCTTTGCTGATAAGCGCAGGCGTATCAATTCTTGAAGCTTTGAATATCTCTGCTGAAGCTGTGGGAAATCAGGTATATAGAACAGCAATACTGAAGATTTCAAAGTCTGTAGAAAAAGGTGTTCCTCTTGCGGATACATTGTTGAATGACAGTCTATATCCAATGATTGTTCCTCAGATGGTAGCGGTGGGAGAAGAAACTGGAAAATTAGATGAAGTTTTACTTAAAGTGTCTACTTATTTTGAGGCAGAAGCTGAAAGCTTGATAAAAAATTTGACAACCGCTTTAGAGCCTCTTATCATGATCTTACTAGGCGTAGGTGTGGCGTTTTTGATAATTGCAATCGTGATGCCGATATACAACCTTACTAGTCAATTTTAAAAAAGAAAGGTCTGCCATGAGAAAAATTTTTCAAAAAATAAGACTTGGAGGAGGTAGTGGTGGTTTTACCATGATCGAACTTCTTGTTGTTATTGCAGTGATAGGTGTGTTAGCTGTTGCTGTTCTTTCCTCTATTAATCCGGTTGAACAGATAAATAAAGGTAGAGATACTAGGGTTCGTTCTAACGCTGCTCAATTGCTGAATGCAATTGATAGGTATTATGCCATTCACGAAATATATCCGTGGAATGATTTTAGCTATGGTGGTGGAGATACTGCTGACACTCTTCCAACGGAAGAACTTCCGGGAGCCGCAACTACTGCTTGTTTAACTACTAATGGTTTTTGTCAGATTGGTGGGGCTGGATATAGCGCTCACTCACCTTGGTTGGCTGCCCTAACTTCCACCGAAGAGGTGAAAGAAAGCTTTATTAATCAAATAGAAAATATTCGACCAACAAATGCTACTTATGTATTCAAAAGAGATGCTGCTGATGCCAATACTGATGATAGTGTATATATTTGTTTTACTCCTTCATCTAGCGCGTTTGAGCAAGAAGCAGTGGATGGATGTGAAGCAAGGTATGCGGAACTTCCAACAAATGCATGTCCAAACTCACCAGGTGCTACCACTTATGTTGATGAGCTAATTTGTTTGCCGTAATTGATGATATTTATATTAAGCCCCTCTCCTGAGGGGCTTTTTTGTGCTTGAAAAGGACAGGGATTTTATATAGAACAACACTATGCATCTTTTTATTGTATTGATCGTATTTTTGTTTGGGCTCTCTATAGGGAGTTTTCTAAATGTTGTTATTTACAGGACGCTAAATGATGAGTCTCCGCTTGAAGGAAGATCAAGGTGCACTTCTTGTAAAAAAACGATAGCTTGGTATGACAATATTCCTTTACTGTCTTACGTTGCATTGAGAGGTAAATGTAGGAAGTGTAAAAAACCAATTTCTTTGCAGTACCCTGTAGTTGAAGGGATGACTGGAGTTTTGTTTGTTTGGTGGTATTTGGTCGGATCTGCTTTTTTTCAATTAACTCAGCAACCTTTTAACTTTATTCAGCCAGCTTATTGGCTGATTGTAGGAGTTCTTTTATTGATAGTTTTAGTAACGGACTACATGACATTTTTGATTCCGGATTATACAGTAATACTCCTAAGCATATTTGCACTTATATATAGGACAATTTTAGTAAATACTGGCGTGATGCAATCTGGGGATTTGTGGTTGGCTGTTGTGTCGGGATTGGGTCTTTCAGCGTTTTTCTCTCTCTTAATATTTGCAACAAAAGGAAGGGGTATGGGCTGGGGCGATGTAAAATTGGCTTTCGCTTTGGGAGTGCTTTTAGGGTGGCCATCGTATCCGGAATATCTTTAAGTGTGAGAAATAGTAGGTTTAGTAAGAGCAAGGCTGTGGCAACTAGATATGCTCAGGAGGCTGTGGAGACATTCAGAAATTATCGTGATGAGGTGGGATGGGAGCCATTTAAGACTATTATTGAAGGAGACGGTTCTAATCCCCTATATTGTGTGCCCACGCTTCCTGCTGACAGTGTGGCTTTTGAGTTGTTGGAAAGCGGAAGTTGTCAGAATGAAAAAATACTTTTGTCGGGAGGCGCTGATACGGAGTTTTGGCGAGAAATATCTGTGTCTTTGTTTTCTAGTCCAAATGAGGGAGCGGAATTGTCAGTTATGGTGTATTGGAATGAAGGCACAAAGACTCATGATGTAACGCTGGTTAGTAGATTAAGTAGTTGGGCTTTATGATTGCAAAAAAAGGATATACCTTGATTGAGTTGGTTGTTGTTACGGGGATTGTGGGAGTGATTGGTGTAGTTTCTGTTGGTTTGTTTTTATCTACTCTTCGTGGTGGTGGGAAAACTACAGGGTTAAATGATATTAGAGGAAACGGAGATTATGCTATTACTCAAATAGAGAGGATGTTAAGGAGTGCAATAAGAATTGAAGGGACTTGTTCCGATGATATGACTTCAATAAGTTTATTGAATCCTGATGGGAATATAACTGTATTTTCAACCGTGTCTGGAAGAATTGCTTCAAACTCTGGATACTTAACTTCTTCTGAGGTTGATTTGGCATCTGATGTTGATTTTGACTGTCAGAAACTTGATTCGGGGACGCCGGCCACCGTGAGTGTTACCTTTGAGTTATTTAAGGCGGCAACTTCTGGAGTAGCCGGGGGCGGTGAATCAGTTGAATTCTCAACTGCTGTGCAGCTGAGGACTTATTGATATTATTTTTTTAGAACATTACAATGAGATTATGAAAAAAGATAAAGACAAAGAACTTGGTCAGGCTGGTTTGATAGTAATGCTGATTATGTCAGTTCTTTTGACAATAGGAGTATCTATTGCCACTAGAAGCACTCAAGATGTTGTTCAGTCAAGACAAGAAGAGGAAGCTAGTAGGGTTTTTGATGCTGCTGAATCTGGTATAGAGGAAGCTCTTTCTGGGGCTTTAGTTGCTGCTAGTGGGGTGTCATTATCAGGTTTGGATCAAGATTTGTCTGCAAGTTATTCTGTTGATGAGGTGGCCACTTTGGACATACGTTTGGATGAGGGTCATGTTGTTGGTGTTGATGTGTCTGGATATTCTGGGCCTGTGAATATTGAATGGTCGAAGATAAGCGATTGTGTGGGTGAGGATCCTGCTTCTTTGGTGGTGGCTGTACACAATACGACTGCCTCCACAGTAAGAAGATATGCTTATGAAGGTTGTAATCATGTAACTGATGGCTTTTTGGCCTCAGGAAATGGTACTAGTCCTTACGTTTATTCAGCAAGCTTAAATGTTGATAATCAAGAAGACTTGATAAGAATAAGGCCTGTATATAACGATACGTACGTAAATGTTTCTGGGGATGTGGATTTCCCCACCCAATATCATAGGATATTATCAACTGCCTCTAATGTTAATAGCAGCGAAACAAGGGCTGTTGAAGTAGATAGAACAATACCAACTGCTCCGTCAATATTTGATTATGTTTTATTTTCGGGGACTTCGTTAATTAAGTAAATAAAAAATCTGCCCATGATAAATATTTTCCAAGATTTAAGAGAGGTCGTTTGAGATGAGTTCATTGATTGGTTTGGATATTGGCACTTATTCTATAAAACTTCTCGGTTTGGTGAAAAAAGGAGATGGTTATGTTGTTGAGAAAATATCTTCTGCGTACAACCCAATAGGAGCTTATATTTCAGACGATGAGAGTCAGTTGAAAAAACTAGCATCAGTTGTGAAGGGTATGTTGATTGAGTCAAAGTCAGTTGGCGCAAACCTGTCGTTATCAATTCCTGATTCCATGGCTTTTACGAGCGTGGTGGAGTTACCCTCCCTGTCTGATGCTGAGCTTTCTTCTGCTGTCCAATGGGAAGCTGAGCAGCATTTACCAGTTTCATTGAAGGAAGTGAATTTGGAGTATTCTGTGGTTGAAAGAGACTCTTCTGATGGGAGTAAGATGAGGGTTTTGTTGATGGCAGCAAAGAAGACTGTTGTTGATAGGGTAATATATTTTTCAGAGTTTCTTGAATCTGAAATCTCTTTTATTGAAAGCTCCTCTCTGTCTTTAGGGAGGTCTCATACCTTAATCCATAAAGAAGGATCAATATTGCTATGCAATGTTGGAGCTCTTTCAACAGATTTGATGATGCTGAAAGGTGGGATGCCAGTTTTTTTCCATTCAATTAGCACTGGAGGGCTTGCTCTAACGAGAGCCTTGGAGAGAGGTTTAGGTCTTCAAGGATCCCAGGCTGAGGAGTATAAGAGGACTTATGGATTGGAGAAGAGTCACTTGGAAGGTAAGGTGTTTTCTGCCTTGCAGCCGGTTATGGATTCTGTGTTGGTAGAAATGAGAAAGTCGATTCAATATTTTCAATCAGAAGGAAGTGGAGAAACTTTAGAAAAGATTTATTTATCTGGAGGTGGTTCTTATATTCCCAATGTAACCAGTCACATGACAGAAAGTTTGGGAATTGAAGTGCTTATACACAACCCATTTGAGGGGATGACCGTTCCTGAGGAAGTAAGACTACCGAAAGAAGTTGCGTCTTTTGGGGTGGCCGCAGGTCTTGCACTTCGGGAGAGTGAATGAGTAAAAAAAATTCTACATACCCATCAGTAAACTTTGCAGTTTTGCATAAGCGAAAGAAACAAAGAGAGCAGGGAGCAAAACAGAGAATTGTTAAGCTTTCTACGATTTTTTTGGCTGGGTATTTGTTGATATTTACACCGGTGTTAATCATTCGATTTATTACTTCGAAGTCTTTGGTAGATGCAAAAACAGAAGAAAAAGAATTGACGAGAAATATAGAATCTCTTCATGCTACTGAAACAAAGTATTTGTTGATTGAAAAAAAGTTGAAGTCGTTATCAAACTTACTAAGAGACAAGGAGTGGCTTTACCCCAAGGTGGTTGAAATATATAATTTGATCCCAAATGGATCACTTATTGAGGACATATCATTTGGAAGTTCCGGAGAGTCTTTAATCTTGTCAGTTTCTTCCGTAAATGTGTTTGTCGCAGGAGATTTGATTAGCACGCTGTCGAGTTTGGCGGGAGAAAAATATTCTTCTGTTTTAATATCTTCAGTTTCTAGGTCGGTTGATGGCATATACAATCTTTCTTTGGAGTTTGATTTTTCTACAAAAGTAGGAGCAAAGGATGAAAATAGAAAATAAAAAGAAAAATAAAGAAAACTTTTCAGCGGAGGACATAAAACAATATTGGGTTCCTATTGTGTCTGGTTTGTTTATTTTGCTGTCCTTGTTTTTAGTTTTGATTCCTAGTTTTAGTGAAATATCAAAAACTAGATTTGAAAACAAAAGAATTGAAAAAAGTTTGAATGATCTGAATAAGAAGTATTCAATTCTTGATTCTCTCACGGAATCTAGCTTGAATGGTCAGGTTTCTCTAGTAGAAGGGGCTTTACCGTCCGAAAAACCTGTTTTTAATATCATAAATATGATTCAGGCAGGAGCGGGCACTTTGGGAGTTGTTGTTGATTCTTTTGAATTTTCTCCAGGTAGTCTAGCTACTGAAAGCGCACAACTGAAAAATAAAAGTCGTAAAAGTAGTGGCGTTGGTGATGTAGAGTTTATAAATGCAGAAATATCTGTTGTGGGAACGTTTGATCAGGTGTTGGCATTTGTGGACTTGATAGAGAATTCATTACCGGTTACAGAGGTGGATAGCGTCTCGGTTTCTTCGGGAAATATTGAGTTTGGTGAGCTAAAAAGCAATCTTCTTTTGAAAGTGTATTATTCACTCCCTCCTACATCTATAGGAAAGGTCTCTTCACCAATTTCTGAATTAACTGACGAGCAAGGCTCTGTAATTGAGGAGATAAAAAAATATAGCTTGTTTGCTTCGACCGGTGATCAGGTGACTCAGCAAAATTCAGAAAGATTTTCTCCTTTTAGCTACTAAAAACCCCCATTGTGGGGGTTTTTGTTTTGTATTTAAAGTTTTATTTATGAAGCTGGTTCTTCTGGAAGAAGATCGGCAGTATCTGGTGTGGGTTGAGCTTCTCCAGTCACAGGTTCTTCTGTGGTTTCTGGGGCAACAACTTCAGGTTGAGGAGCTTCTGGAGCTGGAACCTCTCCTTCTACTGGAATTTCAGGTGTTTTTGGGACTTCAGCTTCTTCTGGAGCAGCAGGAGCTTCAGGTTCGACTACTGGTTCTGGAGCAGCTTCTACTGGAGTCTCTGGAGCTGGGACGTCTGCGGCTGCGTCGTTTACAGCTGTTTGAGCCTGTTGTGGCATTTCGTCGTTTCCATCATCTAAATGAACCCTAACCTTCTTTTGTGCTTGAACAGCAGCAACGTGAGCTAGAGATCTGATTGCTCTTATTACTTTTCCACTCTTTCCTATTACCCTGCCGACGTCTTCTGGGTCGACTGTAATAGTGTAAACCTCTACATCTCCTTGGACATCCATGGTCACCTGAGCAGCGTCAGGTTTAGTGGTGATATTTTTTAAGATATTGGTGAGTAGGTCATTCATGATTTTTTCACCCTTTCAGCTAGATTTTTAACAGTGTTGGTTGGCTTGGCGCCTTTTTCTATCCAACTTTTATATTTTTTTAGATCAATTTTAATTGTAGCAGGCTTGGAAAGCGGGTCATAGTGACCTATTTTTTCAGTAACTTTACCATCCCTTTTTGATTTTGCTTCAGCAACGACAATACGATAATGAGGCTGTCCTCTCTTTCCTTGTCTGCTAAGTTTTATTTTTAACATAGATTTTCCTTTTTAACTTAATGAGCGGTTATTGTATCAACTGACCTTTAATTTCTCAAGAGCCCTGGCGGCTGCTTGTTGTTGTGCGGACTGCTTGCTCTTGCCCTTTCCAGTTGCTAGTTCTTGCTTTTCTACTTTTACCATAACTGTGAAAATTTTATCGTGATCTGGTCCTTTTTCACTAACAACTTGGTATTCAGGAGTACTTTTTCCTTCAGCTTGAACCACTTCCTGCAGCGTGCTTTTAAAGTCTTTAAATGATCCATTTTCAACAATTTCATCTGCCTCAGGAAACAAGTTTTCTTTTAGAAAATCAATTACTTTTTGAAATCCTTGATCTAAGTACATAGCACCTATCACTGCTTCGAAAGTGTTGGCGAGCAAAGCAGTGTTGCTTCTTCCGCCTGAGGCTGCCTCACCCTTGCTCATTCTAAGACTTAATCCAAAATCTAGTCTTTCTGCAACTTTTGCCAAGGTTTCGGTCCTTACCATGGCAGATCGTATAGCTGTAAGTTCTCCCTCTGGTCTTTTTGGGTATTTTTCAAATAAGAATTCGGAAACTGCGAGCTCAACGACTGCGTCGCCCAAATACTCTAGCCTTTCGTTGTGTTCTTTTACGCTTCTATTTTCATTTAGATATGATCGATGTGTAAGAGCAGTTTCTAATAAGCTTTTGTTTTTTATCGGAATATTCATATTTATATTTGACTTTCTTCAATAAGGGTTTTTAGGTGTCCGACAGTAATGTTGTTGTTGATTTCTTTTATATTCACCTCAACGTCGTACTTTTCTTCTAGAGTTGTAATAAAAGATTTTATTTCTTCTAGAGACCCGTTTAGGTCTGCAATAAATTCTAAATCATTACTTATTTCTAAGTCCTCTACCCCGAAATTTTCTTTTATAATTTGATAATATTTTTTTATCTGATCTTGATCCATTTGTTTTTACGTTAATTTAATTTTGTTTTTTGACTAGGTTCTTTTTTACTTTTTCTGGAAAGAGTGTGGAAACTATTGTTCCAAGAACTCCATTTACAAATTTTGGTGAAGACTCTGCTCCAAATTCTTTCGCTAGTTCCACGGCCTCATCTATAACAACTTTTTTTGGAGTTTTAGTTTTGGTGAGTTCGTAGATAGCAAGCCTTAAAATGCTTAAGTCAACTTTGTTTATTTGATTAATTGGCCATTCAGGAGCGCACTTTTTCACCAACTCATCAGATGATGGTATTGTCCCAATTATTTTATCTTCTTCCTGCGAAAACTCTTGTTTATCTGAAAAGCTATATGAAAAAAGCTTTTTTATAAAATCAATCCTTCTCTGATGTCTTGGATCATCTGGTCGCTTCATGTGCAGGTTTTTTAGTTTTTATAGGTGCCACAATTTGAACAAGCTATATGAGATAACTTTGGATTACCACAACTTGGGCATTTGGCCGTGTTTTTTGTTTGCAAGTTAATATCGGCTCTTCTTTTGCCTTTTCTTCTCTTGCTGATTTTTCTTTTTGGTACCGCTCCCATGAGCCTCCAATATTTTTGATGTTTATAACTTCAGGATTGTAGCATGAATAGGGCTATTTTTCGAGGTTTTCCCATCTGGGAAGTTTGGGAAGCATTTCGTCTGCCATTTTTGTAGCTTCTTCTTCTGACTTTCCCATAAGCTTTACGGCGGCATTTATGCTGCCTGTCCGAACCTCTTCATAGCTTGATAATTCTGCTGTGTCTTGATTTTGGCAATATGCACAATAGTTGTCGGCGTGTTTTGATTTACTTTTTTCATCTAGTGGCATTCCGCAGCTGTGACACGAGTTCATTGCATCCTTTTTAATTTGGTTCAATCTCTTTTTCTAAGAGATTATCTAATTTTAGTGCTAATGGGCTGTAGTTGGAAAGGGTGGGATTTTTGGTTATTAATTCTTTTGCGTGGTTGTGGGTTGTTTTGATCAAAATTTGATCTGAAAAATTTGCAATTTTTAGTCTAGTGAAGCCGTGTTGTTTAACCCCATACATTTCTCCTGGTCCTCGCAGCTTAAGGTCAAGTTCTGCAAGTTTGAATCCAGAATTATTTGTTTCCATGGCTTTTAGTCTCTTGATGTCTTGAGCTTGCTTGGTGCTAGTAAAAAGCAAGCAATAGCTTTGCTTATCTCCCCTTCCAACACGACCACGAAGTTGATGGAGTTGAGCTAGACCAAATCGTTCAGAACTTTCAATTAGAATTATGCTTGCGTTCGGAATGTCTATTCCCACCTCAATTACGGGGGTGCTAACAAGAATTTGATGAGTTTTTTTCTTAAATTCTTCTACAGCTTTTTGTTTTTCTTTTGACTTCATTCTTCCATGTAGAAGTCCAAGACTTAGATTTTTATAGATTTTCTTTGTTAAGTATTCGTATTCAGTTTCTACAGACCTTACATTTGAAAGTAGGTCTGACTCAGACTCTTCGATAAGGGGACATACGATGAATGCTTGAGTATCATCTTGGCTTATTTGTTCTTCTATCCATTGATAGGCATTTTGCCTTTTATCTTCTGAAACTACCCAAGTTTTGACAGACTTTCTACCCTTAGGCATTTCATCGATAATAGATAGATCAAGTTCTCCGTATACCGACAGTGCAACAGTTCTTGGTATGGGAGTTGCGGTCATAGCAAGAAGATGAGGAGTTTTTTTTGCTTTTAGCAACTTAGCTCTTTGTTCTACTCCAAATCTGTGCTGCTCATCTACTACGAGAAGGCCAAGATTTTCTGGAATGTCTCTATATAAAAGCGCATGAGTGCCCACAACTATGTCTGCTTTAGTTTTTGAAATAGACTCTTTAATTTTTTTACTTGTTGAGCTAGTTATGAGTTCGACAGATAAACCCAGGGGCTCTAGGGTTGATGAGAGGGTTTTGAAATGTTGTTGAGCCAATATTTCTGTTGGAGCAAGAACGATGCTTTTGAGATTATTAAGGTAGGTAACATAAGCGGCAGCAGCAGCTACTACAGTTTTTCCTGACCCCACATCCCCCTGAAGTAGTCTATTCATGGGCTGCTCTTCTCCCAAGTCTTTTAAGATTTCTTTAATGCTTTGGTTCTGAGCTTTTGTGAGAGTGAAAGGAAGGTTTGATATAAAATCTAAGACTTTTTCTTGATTGACTTGGAGAGGGTGGCTGAGTTTTTTGTGTTGCCATAAATATTTTCTTTTTTGAGATGCAAGTTGGAGAAGAAAGAGCTCATCAAAGGCAAGTCTTTTTCTGGCCTCATCTAGTTGCTTTTGATCTTCTGGTAAATGAATTTGTTTTAGTGCTTTTTTAAGAGAAATAAGCTTTTCTTGATCGATTATGTTTTGTGGAAGCCAGTCATTTATAAATGTGTCTACCTGACTTAGAAGGGGGTTTATTCTAGATCTTATCCATTTTGAGCTAACTCCATATGTTTCTGGGTAGATGGGCACTAGCCTGCCGGTGTGTAGAGGTTGATCGGAGTTGCTTTTGAT